>NZ_JBHNZD010000060.1:0-1604 GCF_054960375.1 Alteromonas sp. G4i35
CTAACTTTGTCTTACTAACTCCGTTTGAATGGAGATGAATAGTAGGTTTGGCGACTGATGTGCAACCAGCTAATACAATGATAAAAAATGACAGTAGTATCGTTTTCATCCCTGACACCTAACGCTAAGCTTTGGGGCGCTAGCACGTGGGCTAAAATCCGAACGAAGTGAGTCAGCCCACGTGTTAGCGTCCCAGCGACCGGAGGGAGTGCCAACAGCGTTTTGTTAGGCGTACAAAGGAACGTACGCAGCTTTGCTGCCACCACTAGCCGATACGGCCACTTATTTAAATTATTGAATTTAAGATAAAACAACCCTGTGCGAAAAGCCAGATGTTAACGGTATTACTGGATAAAAGAGCGAATTTAGAAAACTTGTAGTGTTGAATGTTGGCGTTGCGGTGTTGATGAAAAGCACGTTGCTAAAGCCGTTGAAACTACCGAAAAAGCAAGCCGTAAAGACAACCTAGCGAAACAACCTTGATGCTGTAATGTCACGTCCGAACGTACTTTTTAATGCTGTAAGTAAATGACGCCTAACTTTCCAATAACGGGCGCAGACATGTGTGCAACAATGGCGAAGCCGCGCACGTGTTTGCGTCCCAGCGAGCGGCAGCGAGTGCCATAATTTGTTTGTTATGCGCCATTGCGCCAAGTGATCTCTGCATTTGGAAAGCTCTTGTTTAACTGATTAGTGACTTCTAGAGAGACCTGATATTCAATTTCTGGCTCGGCGTAAATAAGTATATCTTTTACAATGCATTGGTCGTTAGAAAGTAATGTAACGAGTTTATCTAGAGATACGGTTTTACCTTTTCGCCTGACCAAGTTATTGCCGATTATGTATATTGATTCTTCAACGCAGATATCGTTTCTGTGACAGTATGTGGGGCAGTCTTTCTTTTCTCCGTCTGATACGATTAACGCATTTTCAGGATTATTGTCCATGCCGAGCGCGAAGAACAGAATCAAGATTAATAAGATACTCAATAAACCTATTTGCGCTTGATTGTTCATCGTATTCTCCGTGTCGCATAACTTTTAAATAAGGGGCGAAGGCGTGTGGGGCATAATGGCGAAGCCGCCCCGCATGTATGCGTCCCAGCGACCGGAGGGAGTGCCAACAGCGTTTTGTTAGGCGTACAACTGAAAGTACGCAGCTTTGCTGCCACCACTAGCCAAATAGACCGCGTATTTAAATTATTGAATTTAAGATAAAATAACCCTGTGCGAAATGCCAGATGTTAACGGTAATGCTGGATAAAAGAGCGAGTTTAGATAACTTGTATTGTTAAATGTTGGCGTTGCGGTGTTTATGAAAAGCACGTTGTTAAAGTCGCTTAAACAGCAATATGTGCTAGCCGCAAAGACAACCTAGCGAAACAACCTTGATGCTGGAATGTCACGGTTGAACCCACATTTTAGTGCTGTAAGCAAATGACGCCTAACTTTTCAATAACGGGCGCAGGAACGTAGGGCATAATGGCGAAGCCGCCCTGCGTGTATGCGTCCCAGCGAACGAAGTGAGCGAGTTTATTGAGTTGTTAGTACCCGTAAACCCAATACTACCTAGCAACATTATTTAATTTTATTCCTATTTTTGAC
>NZ_JBHNZD010000061.1:0-1560 GCF_054960375.1 Alteromonas sp. G4i35
TTAAAAAGAACCCGCCTAACGGCGGGTTTTTTGCTTTCTGCAGACAGAAAAATAATGGGGTCAGAGTACATTAATCCCCACTTCCCCCAGCAAAACCTCAAATTGGGGTCAGAGTACTTTATTACCCAGATTACCAGAACCGAGTCAAAGTACCCATGCCCTCCAGCGCCGTTAAATCAGAGAAATGTACTCTGACCCCATTATTAAAATGTGTTTCTCTGCGACTGCTCTTTTTACCTACTTCTAGTCACTGTGAAAGTTTCATTTATCGACTAGTTTATGGCGCACAAACTCCGATACAGACCTTCAGTCTTTTCACTCAGGAGTAAAGGGGTCAGAGTACTTTTCGGCTCTCACTTTCGTTAGAAAAGAAATGTACTCTGACCCCATTATTGTGGGCTAACTAAATAATCCGAGTTCTTTAGCTCTCTAGGGCATGTAACAGGCAGTTTGAAAATACGGTAGATAGGTACAGACTATAGCTTAAGTGCAAGCGTTGGAAATACGAATGTAGGGTCAGTGTACTTTAAAGCGTTATCTTTTAAAAAGTACTCTGACCCCACTATTTGCTGGGGTTATGCTTCGGTTTGTAGGGCTTGCTTCTTCAGTGTTTCTATCATGTATTCGCGCATTTTAAACTTCTGAAGCTTCCCTGTTACCGTCATGGGGTACTCTTTAACTACGCTGATGTATTTGGGTACTTTAAAGTAGGCTAGTTTGGATTTCAGGTAGTCGCGTATCTGATCTTCGTCTATATGTCGATTTTCCTTTGCCTTAATCCATAGGCATACTTGCTCGCCATATTTGTTGTCAGGAATACCAAAGACAGCGGCGTCTGACACATCCGCATGTTGATACAAGACTTCTTCAATTTCTCGTGGATAAATGTTCTCGCCGCCGCGAATAATCATGTCCTTTATTCTACCAACTATTGTGACATAACCTTCTTCGTCCATTTCTCCAAGATCGCCCGAATGAAGCCAACCTTCATCGTCTATGGTGGCTTTCGTCTTAACCTCATCACCCCAATAACCTTTCATTACACAGTAGCCTCTCGCGCAGATTTCGCCAGGTTCTCCAATAGGCACCGTATTGCCTTGGGGATCTATGATCTTCACTTCTGTATGGGGCATAGCGCGTCCTACGGTTTTGACCTGCTTTTCAAATGGCGAGTCAATGTCAGTAATATGATTGATAGGACTGCATTCTGTCTGGCCATAACCTATGACGACTTCTGTCATATGAAATTCACTATGAACCTTTCGCATGAGCTCTTCTGGACAGGTACTACCTGCCATGACACCTGTCCTTAGTGTTGATAGATCAAAAGCTTTGAAGTTGGATAGTTCGAGTTCGGCAATAAACATGGTTGGTACGCCATGTAATCCCGTGCACTTTTCTTCTTCTACTGTACGGAGTGTTGTCTCAGGGTCGAATGACTCCCCGGGGAATACTGCACATGCACCTGATGCTAAGCAAACTAAGTTGCCCAATACCATTCCAAAGCAGTGATAAAGCGGTACGGGAATACAAAGTTTGTCTTTGTGTGTGAACCTCATT
>NZ_JBHNZD010000062.1:0-1493 GCF_054960375.1 Alteromonas sp. G4i35
CGAAGGCTGCGATCGCGATATTTTTTAATAAGGCGTTTTTGTTTTAGTGTTGAGCTCTTAGAGGGCAATAAGTGAGTCATTTACTCGATTAGCGGGTTTGCGAGCGAGATTTGAGGGTATTTAGGCTTATACAGCCTTGGCTAAGGCCATTTTCTTCATGTTTTGACATGCAGCGGCTAGCAGACACTGCATCGAGACCTTACTGAGTCCGCGATAGCGACAGTATCGATGTCCGTGGTGTTGTTTTGCATCTGCGAAGCTTCGTTCTACCGTTTCAGCTCGCCTTCGATATTGCTTCTTCCCCCATTCACTTAATCTGACTTCGTTTGCGTTCTCGACACTCTTCTGCCAGACATGGCGCGTTATAACTTTTGTGTGATTCTTACTGTTTGTACATTGCTTACGAACGGGACAGCTTATGCATTGCTTCGCATCAGAGTGATACTGGCGGTAGCCTTCGCGGTTAGTGGTGTTGTAAGCAATAACCTGGCCTTGGGGGCATGTGTATGTATCAGATTCTGTGTCGTATACATACTCGCGTTTAGCGAAGTAGCCTTTCTTTTTCGTAGGGCGACGATACCCCATTACACCAATCAGTTGTCGCGCTTCGAGGTGATGACACACCGCGGCGGTGAAGTAGCCCGCGTCGAGACCAACGGCAATATGGTTGAGTTTGAAGGTGTCTCTAGCTCTATCAATACGCGCAATGATAGGTTGGCTATCGTGAACATTTCCTGGTGTCGCGTGTGTATCAACGATAATACCGTGACGCCCATCTACGATGCGATGGTCTAGGTAGAAGAAGCCCTTGGGCTTCTCATCGCGCACCATAAAACCACTATCAGGGTCAGTGCGGCTGACTTTCGTAGGCTTCGTGCAAGGCTTGTCTTCCTTACACTTCAGGGGCTTTTTTCCCTCTAACTCCCTGTCTTTGGTTACTGCTTCGTTTAGCTGTTCCACATAAGCTGACGGTGTCACCTTCAAGTCTTTTATGTCGAAGCGTTTCTTGTTGGCGTTCGCTTTTAAGTGCGTGCTATCGGCAAACAAACTCTTACCACCAATGAGTCCTTGCTTCATGGCCTGACGCACAATGTTGTCGAAGATAACCTGATAGATATCGCTGTCTTTAAAACGCTTGATGCGGTTTTGACTCAGCGTGGAATGGTGAATCACATCTTCCGTCAATCCCATACCTAAGAACCAGCGATACGCCACATTTACTTGTATCTCTTTAATGAGGCGTCGCTCACTACTGATACCAAATAAATAACCGAGAAACAGAATTTTAAAAAAGCGTACGGGGTCAACCGAAGGGCGACCGTTATTCTGACAATATAGATGAGCCACCTCATCGCGGATAAACTCAAAATCTATCGCCATATCAATTAAACGAACCAAGTGGTCTTCTGGTACCAGTTCATTGATATATACGGTTTCAAACTCGTATTGTTGTGGGGACTTTGGGGTTAGCATGGTGAACACTCCGAATTTCA
>NZ_JBHNZD010000063.1:0-1422 GCF_054960375.1 Alteromonas sp. G4i35
ATGAAGTGACCCCCATTAGTTGGACATTCCAATTATTGGGGGTCTTTTTATGTCAAAACACAATAGAGCGTTTAAAATAAAGCTCGCTCAGCTAGTCGAAGAGAAAAATTCTGAAGCTTTAGGTAGAAAGTACAGAGTAAGCGCTCGGCTTATTCGCTATTGGTTTCAGGTTTATCAAATAAACGGCTCAAATAGCTTTATTCATAAGCAGCTACCTTATTCTAGCGAGTTCAAAATCCATGTGCTAAAGACGATGGAAATGAACAATTGGTCATTGGGTTATACCAGCGCCTATTTCGACTTATCATCCCCTGGTATTTTATTTCAATGGCAAAAGCTTTATGCTCGCAAGGGCATATCCCGTCTCAACCCCAAAAACAAAGGTAAGCCCCGCGTGACTAATAACTCTTCAACTCCTAAACCATCATCAGAGATGACTGAAAAAGAGCTTAGAGAAGAACTCGATTATTTACGTGCAGAGAACGCTGTCTTAAAAAAGTTAGAAGCCTTGGCTCAAGCCAGAAAGAAAAAAGCAAAGACAAAACGATAGTTGTCGAAGAGCTCAAGGCAATATATAGCTTACAACATTTATTAAGAGTTACAGGGCTTCCCAAGAGTGTGTATTACTACCATCGTAATGCACTGAGTCAGCCTTGTTCCAATACTGACTTACGCGTAAAAATCCGTGATATCTATCACAAACATAAAGGGCGATATGGCTATCGTAGAGTGACTTACGCTTTACGAGCGATGGGCTTAGTGGTTAACCATAAGCGTGTACAACGCCTAATGTGCGAACTTGGTTTGAAGTCAAAAGTCAGGCCTAAACGTTATAAGTCTTACAAAGGTGAAATCGGCAGAATCGCAGAAAACAAATTGAATCGTGAATTTACTGTAGAGCAGCCTAATCAAAAATGGGTGACTGATGTAACTGAGTTTAAAGTGAATAATCAGAAGGTGTATCTGTCACCGATAATAGATTTATTTAATCGAGAGGTCATTAGCTATGAAGTGCGGACATCTGTAACGTTACCCTTAGTTACAGATATGCTTAAAGCCGCGACTAGTAAGCTATTACCACATGAAAAGCCACTCATACACTCTGACCAAGGATGGCAATATCAAAATAAACAATACCAAAATCACTTGAAACAGAATGGGCTACTTCAAAGCATGTCTAGAAAAGGAAATTGCTTAGATAACGCTGTTGCAGAGAACTTCTTCGGCATATTAAAAACTGAGATGTACCACAATAAAACGTTCAAAGATGCAAATGAACTTATTGAAAACATCAAAGAATATATCGATTATTACAACAACGAACGTATTAAGCTAAAACTAAAAGGCCTGAGTCCGATACAATATCGAAATCAGGCCTTGGTTGCCGCTTAGAAATGAGTCCAACTTAATGGGGTCACTTCA
>NZ_JBHNZD010000064.1:0-1412 GCF_054960375.1 Alteromonas sp. G4i35
GATTAATGGTATGGACCCTCTCCTCCCATAAAGGCTTCAAATGAGCCAAGATAGGGTTGTTCAAATCACTATCAAGAAGGAGAAGGTCACATGAGTAAGGTAACAATAGGTCTCGATATCGCCAAGTCTGTTTTTCATTTAGTTTTTATGAATCAGTCAGGCAGAGTGCTCAGAAAGAAGAAATTAAGGCGTCACCAGATGTTGTCCTATTTTAGTCAACTGGAGCCATGCATTGTAGTGATGGAAGCCTGTGGAAGTTGCCATTACTGGTGTAGGGAATTGACGAAAGCCGGGCATGAAGTCAAAGCAATAGCACCGCAATACGTTGTAGCATACCGAAAAGGCAATAAACACGATTACAATGATGCAGAGGCGATAGCCGAGGCATCACAACGCGAAGGGATGCGATTTGTGCCGTTTAAGTCTCAGGACCAACAAGACATCCAGCTTATGCATCGGATTAGAGAGCGTATGATAGCGCAGCAAACGGCGTTGAGTAATCAGATAAGAGGCTTGTTGAGCGAATACGGTATTGTGTATGCACGGGGTGTAGCGACTTTGGTGAAAGAGCTGCCTTTAACCCTGGAAGAAGCTGACAATGGATTGAGTATGTTAGCTCGCCGACAGTTTCAAGGCTTACTCAATGATTTGCGGGAACTGCGAGAGCACATAAAAGAAATGGATAAGGAGTTGAAAGCGTTCTCACAAAGCCAGCCTGTATGCGAGCGTTTAATGAGCATGACAGGAATTGGGCCTTTGATTGCTACCGCCTTATATGCAGGCATTGGACAAGGTCAGGCTTTTAATAGCGGCCGACATTTAGCCGCTTGGTTAGGTGTAGTGCCCAAACAACATACAACGGGAGATAACCTGAGATTGTTGGGTATTAGCAAGCGAGGGAACACGTATTTACGGACCCAGATAATTAACGGCGCCAGGGCCGCCTTGCGCCATATTGGTGATAAAACCGATAAGGTGAGCGAGTGGTGTCGGGCTTGTTTAGCACGCATGAGCTTTAACAAAGCGTGCGTCGCACTGGCTAATAAAATGGTAAGAATGGCCTGGGCTATGCTGCACTATCAACAGGACTACCAGCCAGGACTGATAAATAAAGCAGCGGCTTAGCCGATGAAACCCAAACCAAAGATAAGTAAATAAACTAAAACAGAAAGCCTATCAACATATTGCAAAAAGACAACGTACTGATGATTAACGGTTCATAACCATCTTGTTCAAATCAGTTTATACCAAGGGCCTTCGAGGCCGCCGGATTGATGAGACAACAAGATGCGAACAACCATCAAGGCTAGAAGTCAATTGACTTCACGAAAAAGCCGAATATATGGCAGCAATGAATCACGTTATTAAATCAACACGGTGTCTTGCAATCGGAGAGGGTCCATATATGGTAT
>NZ_JBHNZD010000065.1:0-1319 GCF_054960375.1 Alteromonas sp. G4i35
TAATCCTCTGTAGACCACACCAATAAATGGCTGCGGAGGTGGGTTACTACTTATAAGTGTGGCAAATTAGGTAAATATCGTACATTTAATACGGAACAGCCCTGATATGGCCATCAAAAACGAAATTACTATTCTCACGAGAGCAGAACAGGCAGATCTTTATTCCCCACCCATTTTTTCAATCGAAGAACAACGTCTGTACTTTTCTCTGAACGATGCGGAATTGGCAGTTTTTCGGTCAATTCGTCTCAGAGCTCATAGATGTTACTTTGTCGCGATTTTGGGATACTTCAAATCAAAGCCCGTCATCCTAGATATCGCTTACTCGCAGGTTTCTAAGGATTTAATGTTCATCAGTAAAGAGCTGCTTGGCGGCAAGGGGCTCAGACCATTCACTCCCTCACAAAAACAAAAAGATCGACTCTACGCAAAAGTATTAGACCTTGCTGGTTATCACAAATGGGACGAAAGTCAGCACTTCAATTCTCTTTTCGACCACCTTGTTCAGGTGGGCAATGCCTGGCTGGAGCCGCGTTACCTCTTTGATACTGCTATTGAATTCCTAACCAGTCACAGCATTGCTATCCCTAGGTACACCGTACTCCAGAGACTGATAAGCAGAGCGATGCAGCAGGTCAGAAAAGACCTGGCGCACCAACTTAATCAACTCACCAGTCCTGAACTTCACGTCTTTCTGGACAGCATAACAGCCATTGATGACGGACTAAGCCTGAACCAGCTCAGAGGCGGTGCAAAAAGTCTGACCGTACCTGAACTTAAAAAAGAGCTTGCCCTTTATCATCAGTTAGCGCCATGGCGCACGCAAATCAATGGCGTTATCGATGGGCTTAATCTGTCTCTTAAAAATCGACAACACTTCGGTGAGCTCATCAACTATTACGGTAGTAAACTCAAACGATTCAAACGCGCACAGCAGCATCTATGGTTGCTATGTCACCTGACAGAGCGGATACAACTGGCACTGGAACGGTTAACTGATGGGTTCATTTACCATATCCGCAAGCAACAAGAAGCTGCCAACACCTTTGCACAACAAGCAGTGTTCCTGTCCTGGCAGTCAGCCGCGGACAATGTCACGAAAGCGGCAGAGTTACTGCATCTGTTTGTGGATGAGAACATTGATGATAATCAACCCTTCTCAGTAGTCAGACAACAGGCATTGAA
Source organism: Alteromonas sp. G4i35 (assembly GCF_054960375.1). Taxonomy (NCBI): domain Bacteria; kingdom Pseudomonadati; phylum Pseudomonadota; class Gammaproteobacteria; order Alteromonadales; family Alteromonadaceae; genus Alteromonas; species Alteromonas sp. G4i35. Next base: position 1,186 of record NZ_JBHNZD010000065.1, read on the forward strand.
GGTCATGAATGACAGGGATATCCAGACCCTCTGCCTTTACCTGAAAAAACAGAAACGGACCGTGGAAGAGTACCAGTGGCAACATTACGATGAACAATGCAATCTCCTGGAGCAACTGTTAAGGCAGGTGTTCT
>NZ_JBHNZD010000066.1:0-1299 GCF_054960375.1 Alteromonas sp. G4i35
TGTGTCGTCCTAATATAGGTTGACAGTTATTAGGCCAGCTCTCGAAGCTGGCCTTTTCTATTATGCACTGCGTTAGGCGTTTCCATATCTAATGCTAAGTGCGGTCTCATTTCATTGTAAATATTGATTGATTCGGTAACGAGTATTTTCAACTCTTCGATTGTTTTACATCGGTAGAGCAAGAACTCTTGCTTGAGTATACCGTTTATTCGTTCTGCTAATGCATTTTGATAACAGTCGTAACCATCTGTCATTGACGGCTGGATCCCATTCGCATTCAACTCATTCTGGTAGATAGCTGAACAGTATTGTAGCCCTCTGTCTGAGTGGTGAACACTGTTACCTGCATATCGTTTATCTCTGACGGCCATCTTCAGTGCTTTGACTACATTTTCAGCCCTCATGTCCAAGCTCAAGTGGTGCCCTACAATTTTACGCGTGCTAGAGTCTGTTACTAACGATAGATAGTGTACACCTTGGTCGGATTCGAGATAGGTGATATCGCTAACAAGCACATGCTCTGCATTATGCAGACCTTCTTCCTTAAGTAAATTTGGATGCTTTTTCATCCAATGTTTACTGAATGTAGTTTTGGTAAAACTTTTCTTTGGCTTAACGAGTAGTCCCTCGCTCCTTAAGTAAGTAAAAAAGCCATCTCGACCTAGTTTAATCCCATGCTCAACCAGCTTTGGTTTTATAAGTTTATAGAGCTTGCGCGTCCCTATTTGCGGCATATACTTGCGCCAATAAAGTACCCAATCTTTAATTATCGATAGCTCTGCTCTTCTACATTCCATGCGAGAAACAGCCTGGTAAACCGACTGTCTGGATATTCCCACAACCCGGCATGCTGCCGCCAAATTTATTTCTTTTCTTTTTTTGGCTTGCCAGACGTACCGGATAAGTACTTTTTTCTGAGACCCGCTCCATACTCGTTATCCATAATATCTACCATTCCATTAAGGATTTTATTACGGAGCTTTTCGTCAGCTAATTCTCTCTCGAGGCGTTTTATTTTTTCGGCTGGTGTTTCTTTTGAACTTGGCATAAGTGGATGCTGAAATGGTTTCGACCAGTCGAGTCTACCATGCTTTCTGAGCCAAACCAGTACCGTCGACCTTCCTTGTATTCCGAAGTGAGCTTGTGCCTGTTTATAAGTGAATTCGCCTTTTTCTACACGCTCAACCACACCCAATTTAAAAGCTAATGTGTAATCACGCTGTGTGCGCTTAGGTCTTTGATTACTTGAAGTTGTCATAAAGAAATCCTCTTTATGTCAACGTATTTTAGGACGGGACA
>NZ_JBHNZD010000067.1:0-1242 GCF_054960375.1 Alteromonas sp. G4i35
CATCCACAATGGGTCATCACTCTTATTCGATAATTTTCAAAGTTTCTAAAACCATACGCTCTTCTCGATATCATTTCCATTTTGTTGTGGAAGCCTTCAGTGATCCCGTTGTTTCGTGTAAAGCGCCACATGGCAATGATAGGTTGCAACCACGAAGTTAAGGTTTTGGCCATTGTACGAAGTGGACTGTGATGTAACTGTTCAAGCAAGTCTAAGAACCTCGGTAATGTCTTCTCCATTCGTTTTTCATTCATAGTCTTTAACAGCATATACCTGATGAGCTTCTGTTTGGCCTCATACAGTGTTTTTAACACCGGAAAGTCAGCTAAGTAGCGTTGTAGGTTGCTGTTATTCTCCTCGCTTAAATGCCATTGATGTCGTCGCATCAAACTAAGTAAACCCCGATTCTTACGTCCTTCAGGGTGGTGTTGCTGCCACGCTTTTAAGAAGTGATGGTTTATCAAGCGCACCACATGAAAACGGTCAGCGACTATCGTAGCATTAGGGAAATAGCGTTTGGCAATACCACGATAGGTTTCCGATAAGTCCATCGCGATGAGCTTAACGTTCTCTTTATTGGGAAGGTGGCGTAAGTACGAGCGTAAACTTAATTCAGAACGTCCAAGTTTTACATCAAACACACTACGATGTCGTAAATCTACAAACGTCGTCGCATAACCCTTCTTACGGGTAAAAAAGTGTTCATCTATCCCTAGCATCTCTGGGCAGGGGCGACTGATAATCTCTTTATATTTTTGGCTGATGTGTGATTGGTACCAACGCTCTACCGTAGTGGGACTAATGCGATGTGTGCGTGAGATACCACGCTGCGTAACACCACCGTGGTGCGCTTCAAAGACTTCTAAGCGAAAGCACTCCGACGCCCGATAGCGTGGCCGGATCCCAACAAAAGGGTGCCTGAAATAACGACCACAGCATCGGCAGTGATACTTAGGTACCTTTAAATGTAGCGTTAGCACCTGATTACCTTGGCGCGTGTGCTTCACAGTACGCTTATGTGTGGCTTTTATGCGTAAATGTTGACTCTCACAATGTTTGCATAGCGGCTTTTTTGTGGGCTTTGCCCACACTTCAATAAAATCATGTCGATGAACACGTTCTATTTCTAACTCACTTATGCCTAAAATAGTACCTGCGTGGGACATCTGTACTCTCCATTAAATGATTCTTCGCAAAATCAGTTTAATGAATGCGGATGTCCCCCGTTAATGATGAAGAGCC
>NZ_JBHNZD010000068.1:0-1238 GCF_054960375.1 Alteromonas sp. G4i35
TGTAGTGGTCAATAAAACCCGGACACCTTTTTAGCTAATTCTTCCGCTTTTGCCGGTGGTAGCCCGTTGTTAAATTGATGCGGTCTTTCCCAGTTGTAATAATTCATCAGGTAATATCCCACATCTCGTTTTGCTTCATTAGGCGAACAGTAGCCGGTTGATGGCATCCATTCTGATTTCAGACTTCTGAACACGCGTTCCATTGGGCTATTGTCCCAGCAGTTCCCTCGGCGACTCATGCTCTGGCTCATCTTGTAACGCCACAGCCTTTGTCTGAATTTACGAGCGCCGTACTGAGAGCCCTGATCGCTGTGGAACATCACGCCTCTTGGCTTACCTCTCAGCTCGTAAGCCATGTCTAAAGCTCTTACGGCAAGCTCCGCGTCCGGTCGGTGTGACATACTCCAGCCGATAACTCTTCGGCTATGCAGGTCAATCACGACGGCTGCGTAATACCATGCTGAGCCTGTCCAAATGTAGGTGATATCACCGCACCAGGCCTGGTTGGGCTGTTCCACATTGAACTGCCTGTCCAGTAAATTAGGGATATCTGGCCGCTCAACCTGTACGTTTTTATAAGCGTGCTTACCCGGCTGCTTGCTCGTCAGCCCTTGTTCTTTCATCAGCCGGCCTACTTTGAACCGACCCATGACGATGCCTTCATCGCGAAGCATATCAACAAGCGTTCGTGTGCCAGCAGACTGACGACTCTTATCGAACAGACGCTTCACTCTGGCTCGCAGAATACGTCGTTTAGCGCCAATCAGCCGGTGGCGCTTTCGTCGCTCGTAATAGCTACTGACACCAACACCTAGAGCTGAACAGACCAATTCTGTTGATTCATGCACCCTCAACCGGTCTATCAGCGCGTGGATTTCAGGTCGTCGGACATTAAGAGTGCAGTAGCCTTTTTTAAAATAGTTTTTTCTCGCTCTAGGCGATTCACACGAGCCTCCAGCTCCTGAATACGTTGCTGTTCTGGTGTCAGGGCTTTTGATTTCGGCGTGCTGCCGCCTCGTTCGGACTCAAGTTGCTGAACCCATTTGCGCAGAGTATTTTCATGAACGTCTACCGCGCGACTTGCTTCGGGTACACTATACCCCTGATCAAGCACCAGGCTCGCTGCATCATGTTTAAATTCCGGACTGAATGACCGTCTTTGTCTTCTCATTGAACACCTCGTTATTAAGTGTAATGCTACCACTTAAAATAGTGTTCGGGTTTAGTCTGCCACTACA
>NZ_JBHNZD010000069.1:0-1155 GCF_054960375.1 Alteromonas sp. G4i35
AAATAAGGGGCGAAGGCGTGTGGGGCATAATGGCGAAGCCGCCCCGCATGTATGCGTCCCAGCGAACGAAGTGAGTGACTTAATTTTGTTGTTATATGCCATTTTTAAAAAAAGTACCTACCGCTAAGGCATTTAAAGCTCCGATACCCAAAATAAAGTAGATAAAAGAAACTAAGTATAGTGCTGAATATTTCGGTGATTGTTTTTTAGTCTTAGCTTGATTAAAAAAGGAGAAGCCAAAAGAACATGCCCATATTCCAAAGACTAAGAAAAATAGACTCTTGATAAGTTCTTTCTCCAAAAAGAAAGAAAGTAGAATCAAAGCAGGCAGAAGAGAATAAATTATGCTCCTTAGCTTTTTAAAGTGATCTTTCTCTTTCATAGGATCTCAAATATATTTACTGGCATATAACTTTCCGATAACGGGCGCAGACACGTGGGGCATAATGGCGAAGCCGCCCGGCGTGTCTGCGTCCCAGCGAACGAAGTGAGTGTGTTAATTGGCTTGTTAGGTGCCTTTGCCACACCAAAGCTCAAAAATATCATTATCTTCTTCTATTGCAATTGAACAAGAAGCTGCACCCGTCTTCCATCTAAAATTATATTGCCCGAATTGCTCTGTGCTACTGAAGCCGAGGGCTCCTGAGAGTGTTGAACTGACTTGCTTATTTGTATAATTGAACCCTTTTTTAGAGCATTGTACAAACAGTTCATCTGTTGCTTTATGATGACTAACATCGCAGCCATTTATTTGGTTTGGTAACGAATCTAGGTCTTCTAAGAGCTCCGGAATAGTGAATTCAGAAATGCTATTTTGTTGAATAAAGAAATTAGTTTTCATCTGAGCTTGCTTGCTACAAGCTGCAAGAGAAAGGCAGAGCAGTGAGGTCGTAAATATAATTCTATTTTTCATAACATCCTTATTAGTTTGAACAGGCACCTAACTTTTCAATAACGGGCGCAGACATGTGGGACATAATGGCGCAGCCACCCCGCGTGTATGCGTCCCAGCGAACGCAGTGAGTGAGTTTATTGAGTTGTTAGGCCGTGCTGATAAGTTAGTCACGGCTATTAATAAAACGTTGTAACTCATCTGAGAAGCCACTAATTTGTTTAGCTTCTAGAAGGCCCTCTGATTTCATTAATGCAAGCTGT
>NZ_JBHNZD010000007.1:0-171235 GCF_054960375.1 Alteromonas sp. G4i35
TAAAAGTCGGTTTCAGTATCTACTTCAACAAGAAGAGATGGTACCAGTGGGCGGACTTGAACCGCCACGCTATCGCTAGCAACGGATTTTGAATCCGTCATGTCTACCAATTCCATCACACTGGCATTGTGTATGGTTATCAACGTGGTGTTGATGCATGGCATTATAGCGATGCGGCGCGCCTATACAACAACTTTTTAAGCTTTTTGTGATTAAGTGCCGAAAGATTGTTCAAAAGCGTATTTTGCTTTATCTATTTCTTATTAATCAACAGAACGCACACTTTTACCAACGCTGAAGCGTCCAATTAATCGCTACTACCGCGATTACTGACGACGCAATTGGCATTATGGCTTTTGAATATAACCTTACGTTTCTAAGTAAGATGAGTAAGGGCAATAGCAGCGTAACTATGGCAAGTTGGCCCAGCTCTACCCCTATATTAAAAGCGAATACATTCATTACCAAGCTGCCCGACTGGGCGTTAAGGTCGCCAAACACGCTCGCAAATCCCATTCCATGGAGTAGGCCGAACCCAAAGGTAATAAATCCTAAACGCATGACGATAGGGTACACATTGTTAAGCGCAGTTATAGCCACTGATATAGCAATGCCTAGCTCAACAATACGGCTATCTAGCGTAATAAAATCCAGTGCTGTGGCAGTTAATGTAATCGAGTGCGCTAACGTAAACGTGCTTACTAATATCACCGTACTTTTTATAATGTGCCTTTTGCTTTCCTCTTTCACCCAGCTCTTATTTTCCCTGTAAAGATTAACGGTGAGCAACGTAGCAACCAAAAAAAGTATATGGTCTAGTCCAATGAAAATGTGCCAAATTCCCTGATAAACCATCTCCCCAAACTGCGAAATCCAGCTGTTTCCTGTAGCAGAAGCAGTGATAAAAGAGCGTTCATCGCTTAGTACATAAACACTTGTGTGGTCGTTTAACGTTACCGTTGTGAGTAGCTTGTGGGTGGGAAAATCGCTAATTATGCCAGTGTATTGTATCGATACTTCGTTTACATATACGCAGTTTACCGACAGCGGGTATACCAGTAATGACTCTGCAGATATATCTCGTATAGAAGGGGGAGCAATACTAACTGTACATCGCGTTTCGCTATCTCGAATCACTAGGTGGTTTTGGATATAGTCGTTTGCCATAGTGTGGTTTCTGTTGACTTCACCCCAGGTCAAATTACCGTCATTATTACTATCTAGCCCTGCTGCTTGTCCTATATCTTCAGGCTTTAGCAAAAGCTCGCCAGACAAAGTGTTATTTGAATCGTTTTTAAGCGTTAAGTAGCCGTTACTCAGTTCGTGTGAATGCGTGAAAACGCTGAAGGCGGCGAAGATGAAAAATGTGATAAATTTAATCATGACTCGTTTACTGAAGGGGTTGAGAACATTAGGCATTGGTCGATACTTCATTAGCCTGTCGAGCGCGCTCTAGGAGGTTTTTGTCATCCAATGACTGTGCGTATTGCCAGTTTATTTCGGCAAATTTAAGCGCCAGTGGGTAATCAGGTTCAATCTCTAAAAAGTAAGTGGCGACCTGTGCGGCGTGAGAACTGTCTTCTCGCCACACTCGAATTTCCATGTTCTTAGCAAGTTGAGTTTGCACTTCAGAGCGCACAATACCTTGCGCTCGTTCCGCAATTGCCCATTTAAGTAGTAAGCCATCGTCGGCTGTCAATATATCGGGTACGGAGTTGCTAAACCCAGAACTCACTGCCTTATAGTTATTCAACGCAAAATGTGCGTCGGCCCAAACTAACATGGCGCTTATAGGTAGCTTTTCGAATTCTGTTTGTGACAAATGCTCAAGCGCGGCTTCAGCGTTACCAAGTTGAAGCGACATGTCTGCAAGTACTTCATAAAACCACTGGCGCTCCGCAGGCCTCACTGTACTCGTGTAGGTCTCAAAAGCGCTAAGCTTTTTTAAAAATTTTACGTCTTTATTTTGTGAAAAATCAGCGTTAACCATACACGTGAAAGCGATTAAAAAACTTGTTTGCCCTACCAGCTTTTCACAGTTTTCTTTCGCCTTTTTAGCGTTACCTTGCTGAACGTTTATGTCTGCCAACAATAACTGTGCAGCTGGAGAGCGAAAGCGGGCTATTTTATTAAGGTGTTGCTTGGCTTGTTCGAACTTATGAATGCCTTGAAGTAGTCGAGCTTCTAAAACAACTAAACGCTCTTTTTGACCTGCGTTCAACGAATCGAATTTTTGTCGCATTATGTTCGTGAACCTAACAATACGCTCTCTCTCATCACCTTTTGCTTGAAGGTATCTACTTGAAGTTAAAATTTTTTCCGCTTCGTCGATACTTGCTATGGATAGCTGTTGAGGCTGCCAAGTTGCGATGACCGTATCATAATTGAGTTTTTCAGACTGAGCAGATACCGAACAGACTGTTAGGGCTGACAATACGCTCATTATAGGGAGTATGAGAGTACTGCTTCTCATCAACTTCATCAGAACTTCCTTTATAAAAGCCGTCCTTGGCTTTACGGTTGACACTGTGTACTGACCGTTCGTTATTGACCAATCAATAAATCATCGAACGTGGTGTCGTCAGCATCTTGGGTGAACTCGCGCCCGTTAATTGGCAGCGGTTCATCGGTCGGTGCTTGATTAAAGGCATCACGGGTATAGCTAGAGAACGATACCTGCTGTGCCTCAATCGTAACGCTAACGGTGGCCGTAACTTCTGGATTTACGCCGTCAGAAACGGTGAAGGTGAAGCTATCGCTACCCGTTACCTGAGCGTTAGGTGTGTACGTAAAGCTGCCATCAGCATTAACTTCTGCATTACCTAACGTACCGTTTTCACCAAGCCCGAAGGTGAGTGCATCACCATCGGCATCGGTTGCTGTCAACGTGCCATCAAACGCAATATCTGCTTGCGTCGTTAGCATTTCATCAACGGCTACGGGCGCTACATTTTCTTCTGGCGCTTGATAATCGTTATCGTCATCACTATCGAAACAACCAGTTAGCGCTAGCACCAATCCAGAAATGACCCACAACTTATGTTTCTGCAAAGGGGCTTGAGCCGACTTCATAGACGCGGGGGCATTTGGATTCTTGTTAAATAACCTAATCTTCATAGACATGATGGATCTCCTTATTCAGAGCCAGCAAGTGGTGTTTTTAGGTACGGAAATGATGAATCAATCATGCTTGCATCTACAGGTGCACCATCAGTGAAAGGCACATTACCCACGCTGGCGTCCTCTGGTGTACAAAGGCCAAGGTCTGTATCTTCACCTGCTACCGGGATGGGGTAGCACAAACGGCCCATGACTACGCGAAGGGCGATATCAACTACGTCATCACCAGGGCGGCGACCGTTAGGGAAACCCGCTAAGTCATCGCCTGCCACACCAAATGCTGACTGTGATTCGGCTGGTGTTGCTGGGATCCCAGTGTTTAGGCGCAGCATTTCTGATGCTGTAACCGTTGCTTGCTGGTTAACGCCTGGGAAACCTGTAAGAAACGCTGTTACTAAGTCCATACGCGGGAAGTTAGTCGGCGCAAGGGTCTCAATATCCGTACCCAGCGTAGTATTCACTGCATCTTTAAACAGAATGTTCAGTAGTTCTGGCAAAGAAGGGTGGGTTACATAATCAGCGAATTGACCGTCTGCACTTGGGTGAGAAGTAGAGAATTTGTCTTTATCGCCAATACCGATAACAAGCTCATTTACTAGCGGGCTACCTAAACGAGATACTTGAGTCATCGCACCACCATTAGTCTCAGGTTTCGCAAAAGTAGCATCTGGGTTTAGGATACGCGCTTGCGGCAAGCTTGCCGTGGTCCAGCTACCAATTACGCCATTACCTTCACCGGTAACACACGCCTTGGGTACTTCAATAGATAACGCTGTCACGTTTTTATCGGCTAAGTCATCATTCATGGCACTTTGCGTTATACCGCCAGGAAAACCTTCACCATCGCCTGCGCCCGGTGCGCTGTCGCCCTCAACAGGTACATAATTTACCAAGTCGAATGTTTTGCCTAAGTTAACCACGAAGGGGTCTTTACGCTGACCAACAAATACTTTGGCCATGTCATCGCACCCAGGGATGCTGAACGAATAAATAAAGCTTTCAGCATAGCGTGCGTATTCCGCTTCACTGGTAAACGTTTTATTACCAATGTAATCAAGCGGCTTTTTAAACATATCGCCCATGGCGGGAGTAAGAGTAGTGCGCGTGCCTGTCTGCATGTCGCCACTTACCATAGTAAGGCTGTACATTTCTGAGAAGTTTGCTGCGCTTGAATCGTCTGCGCTGATACCGCCTACATTCTTAAGCGGTACTTTCACCATTTTCTGTTCGCCTTCAGGGCCTATAGGCAAGGCGATACCTTCGTTATCGGCAGCAAGCATATTGTTAAACTTAAAAACAAAGCTTAAGTCTTCAACCGCGTCGCCATCACTATCAATATGAATGGCATAGTGCGCATTCGGGTCCATTGCAAAGTAGTTAGGACCACCATAAGCGTCTTGCAGTGGAATATAGTTTGCTATGAATGTCACATAATCTTCACGGCCTTGTTCATAGCTATTGAAAGCATAAAAGTCGGTGCTATCTAACGCTGGGTGGCGAGTGATATTCGGTGCTTCTCGGTGACTTGACGCTATTGCGCCAGCAGTTACGGCTGCACATGTCACGGCGACAGCCAGTGACAAAGTTTTGCGTTTGAATTGGATCATGTCGAGTCTCTCTGTTTTTTTATGAGTTCAAGAGACCAAACGACTGAGGTTTCACCTTAGATGCAAAAATATTTAAAAAATTAAAATAAAGTTTTTATAAAAAGTAAAAGGCCACGTTTCGTGGCCTTTTGGTGTGCTGCTTTGTGCGTAAAATTACACTGAAACAATTGGCGCTATATATAGCACTTCCGTTGGTGCGCCTGTTACCGAGCCGCCTGGTGCTTCTAAGCTCACTGCTAACGCCGCGATACTTTGATCTAGCAAGATATCTGGTGTCGCGCGCGTGTCGCCATTAACTTCAGGCATCAAGCCGAGAGAAATTGGCGCTTCGCCGTTTGCCGGCACCATCCAAAGCTCATAGTCTTTGTCTGCTAACGCCACAAATGCATCGGTGACCTTAACATTCATGGTTGTGTCAGAGACCTCTATCACCCACAATGGCGTGTTATCAGCATTATTGACGACGGCGATATGGGAAACCTCTGGGGTAGGCACAGGTTGCATCATGAAAAGCAATACGGCTAGCACCAATGCAGCAGCTGTGGATATGAACGATAAGTTCTTCCAGCGTTTCTGCTTTTCTTTTTCAAGATCAACTACATTGTCGCTACTGGGTGTACTATTAGTAGTCTGACCGACAAACTCTGTATCATTGGCCGCTTTGTGGCCAAGCTTCACTTGTATACTCTCCCACACGCTGTCAGGTGGTGTCACCGGAGGCAAGGTTTCAGCAAATCCAGTAAGGTATTGCTCCCATTGTGCGGTTGCATCGCTAACAGCCTGATACTGCATCATTAACTTTTGATAGCGCGTACGCGCTTTGCCGCGCAGCGTTCCAACTACATATTCAGCGGCGAGGGCGTTTAGTCGCTCTTCTTTTAAATAATTCATAGTGATAGGCACCTCTGCAAGCTTTGCAAACCTCGTCTTATCCAGCTTTTAATAGTTCCAAGTGGTGATGCCAAGTGAGTTACCACCTCTTGATGCGACATACCATTCACATAGGCTAAATGGATAGCCTGACGCTGCGGTCCATCAAGTTCATCTAGACAAGAGGCCAGTTTTGCTTGTTCTGCCTCTAACTTTATTGATTGCGTGGTTTCCATACCTGACGGTGCGTCATCATTTAATTCGACTTCATTTCTTACGTTGTGATAGCGGATTAAATCGAGCGCACGATAGCGAGCTATACTGACCATCCAGGTAAGTACCGTACCTTTGCCTCGTTGATAATTACCGGCGTTATGCCAAATTTTTATATAGGCGTCTTGTGTGGCTTCGTCAGCGAGCTCAGGGCGTTTCAAAAGCCTTAAAGCAACAGCGTAGAGCTGTGGACTTGTTATCTTATAAAGCTCTGCGAACGCTTTTTTGTCGCCGTCTGCGGTTTTACACAGCAGAGGAAACAGAATTTCGTGTTCCATTGTTGCTCCTATTTTTATCGTTGTAGTGCGGCCATTTGTTTATTGCTCTAACTATTTGGCGGCTACTTCTTAAAGTAGCATGTTTTATATACAACTGCCTGAATGGTTACCTAATCACTAGACAGACCCACAAACAGTAAAGCGTTTATGTATTAATACTTTATTGAAAAGGTAAGGCGAACATTTCTTGGCTCTACAGGGTGATAATGCAAATCCTCAATCCCTTCCTCTGGCTCTCCGGGCAGCCTAGATGCGTAAAAATAATCAATATCGTGATCGTCACTGTCTAGGGCATTGAGTACTTCTAACGTTACGTCCCAAGTTGGCTGGCGATAGGCAACTTGAGCATTCACTAAAAATGTTGACGGCGGTGAAATTTCATCGAAGCTTTCTACGGTGCGAGCACTTAAGTAGCGGCTTCGTAAGGTATAGCTGAACCCTAGTCGATTACTTCTTTGATAGTAGGTTAGCCCTGCACTCACCACACCTGGCACGGTGCCATCGATATGGCGACCTTCGCCTTCAACGCTGTCGCTAAATCGGGCTTTGGTCCACGCAGCTTCAATGTCTGTTGTTAGGTGATGGCTTATCCAGTAGTAGGCACTCACTTCAATGCCGTGTCTCTCGGAGGGGCGACTGGCTTCAGTAAAGCCTGCATCACCAACATATACCAACTCGCTATCAAGCTCTAGGCGCCACAAGGCAGCAGACAGGTTATAGGTTTTGTTATCGGTATAGTTAACGCCCGCTTCATAGCCAAGGCTCTTTGCTAACAAGGGAGCAGCTTCGGTGGCGTCACCACTTACCGGGTCTATATTAATGGTGGCTCCCCGTGCATCGTTGGAATGAAAGCCCTGCCCAACGTTGGCAAATGCGGTAAGTTGGTCTGATACACTGTACTTCAAGCCTGCTTTAAGGGTAAATAAACCGTCACTTTCGCTTCCTGAATTAGCACCAAGATTACTGGTAACGTCCACATCTAAGTAATCGTATCTGCCTCCTAATGAAAGGCTTAATGCGTCACTTAGCACAATGTTTGACTGGGCAAAAAGTGCATAGCTGTTACTGTCTATTTCGTCTTCTCGAATAGTGCCAAAGCGGGTTAAGTTTTGGGTGCGATACAAACCCACGTTTTCAATATCGTCGAAACGCCACTGGCCGCCTAAGGTAATACTGCTTCCATCCGTAAGCGCCAAGGGAAGGGTAGTGAATATTTCACCACCGTAAATTTTTCGGTCGTCGGCCTGTTCGAATTGATCGCCTCTCTCTGGGTTATCAAGGAAGTAAGTGAAATTAGAAAAAAGGCTAAGCGTTGTATCTATGGCATACAGTGCAGCATTCCATGTATCACTGGTATAGTTTGCGGAGAGACTATAGCGAGACGAATCGCCGCCAACTTGGGTGTCGATAGAGCCAAGACGGTCTATTAAGCCGCTTTCAATAGCGCGCTCAGGTACTTGGTCAGCACCGTTCCAGCTATTATCGTAGGCCATTCCTGTAATGGTGAGTTGGCCGTCTAACAAAGGCGTAATATAACGAATATGGGCGTTTTTCTTTTTTACATCTTCGTCAACGTCAGTCCACGGGCCGTCATAGGTTTGATATTCCAACGCTGTAACAACGCGGCTCTCTCCTGCTTCAAAGTGATTTAATGCAACAGCGCGCTTGAACCCATATTCTCCTAAGCCTAAGAACAACTGGTTTTGCTCAAGTGAATCTCTTAAATTGAAGAACGCCCCGCCAGCGCTAGAAAAATCGCCGATGTTGGCATAATAGGTGCCTTTGAAGTAGCTTAGATTGTCGATAAATTCGGGGATAATAAAGTTAAGGTCACTGTAGCCTTGGCCATGTCCGTGGCTTCGCATGTTCACAGGCATACCGTCTACACTCACCGTGAAATCCGTGCCATGGTCGAGGTTAAAACCGCGCAGGAAGTACTGGTTGGCTTTTCCCGAACCACTGTGTTGGGTCACCATCATGCCTGGGATGAATTCGAGTATTTCACCGGCGCGCAACATTGGGCGTTCAATCAAGGTGTCACCAGACACCCATCCCTGCGAAGCCGAGATAAACTCTCCGTCTTTTACAGATGAGTCACCACGTACTCGAATATGCTCAATATCACCTTCGGGGTCGTCTAACGCCATTGCAGCGCCCATACCAAGCGAAAATGAGCTAGCGAGAAGTGTTGTTACCAGAGTTTTTGCTGTCACCGTATTTACGTCCATTATCCGTTTGTAATAGCAATAACGATTAACAATGGTTAATGGATGCAAAAAGGTGGAAATCATTTTTCTTTGCTTATTGCGCTATTAAATGCCGTTAACTAAGGCTTATGTTGTTTAAGCGTTGTGGCGCTTGTGTCAAAATAAACGCTGTTGTTAATGAAGTGAAGAGAAGCCCGTGGCGAGACACGACAGAAAAGCCAAGAAGAAGTCCCCATCATCAAATCCTCTAAAAACGAAGGATGATAAAAACACGCCCAACTCAGAATCAGGCAGTTCATCACTTGAGCGAGCGGGGTTTGTGCGACGCTTGTTGGCAATGATTTACGATACGCTCGTGGCTACTGCCGTAGGGATGTGTGCGGCCATGGTCATGATCGTAACGCTGGTGGTAATGCTGAAAAATGGCGCCCTTGACCTACAAGGCTATGCTGAACCTGCCGATCTGATTCAGGCCTCTTTTGGTTATAAACTGCTTATTCAAACGTGGGTGGGCTTGTGGATAGCTGGTTTTTTCTTGTGGTTCTGGCGCAGGGGCGGGCAAACCCTAGGCATGCGTGCATGGCGTTTGCGAATATATAGTACGGTTGAAGAACCAATGACCTGGCCACGCTTGTTCATTCGCTTAATAGCATCGTTAGGTGGTTTAGGCACCTTACTTGTTTTGTTTGATCTTAAAAATAAACAGTCACTGCAAGATCGACTGGCAAAAACCGAAGTGCTGAAATTGACCAAAGAAGCGAACGACCACAAGAGCTGGTAAAGATGCCTTGTAAGGCGCTAAAAAATCACAAAAAAAGAGGCTGCAAGGCCTCTTTTTATTAGTTGTGACTGTTGAATTAGACGAATGTGATAGCTTGATCAACGCCTCAACATTACCCCTGCAATGGCCGCAAACAGTAAGCTAGGCAGTAAGGCGCCAAGGAATGGTGGCAGCTGATAGACTAAACTCACTGGGCCAAATACTTCATTAAGAATAAAGAAACCGAAGCCTGTCAGTACGCCCATAATCACGCGTGCGCCCATTGTAACGCTACGCAGCGGGCCAAAGATGAACGACAATGCCATTAACAGCATTACGCCTACCGAAATAGGTTGGAATACCTTGCGCCACAAGGCGAGTTGATAACGAGAAGGGTCTTGATCGTTATTTTCTAGGTAGTTCACGTAATCCAGCAGCCCAGTAATAGATAAAGCCTCTGGCTTAACTGCAACAATGCCTAATTTGTCCGGCGTCAGTGTTGAATTCCAACGCATGCGGTTATTTTCATCTACCGTAACATTCGTTTCAGTAAACTTGGTTACTTCAACGTCGCTTAGCCACCAACCGTCGCCGTCGAAGGCCCCATTTTTAGCGTGAGTAATGCTCTCTAGCGACAAGTCAGGGTTAAAGCTAAATATGCTCACATCTTTGAGAGAGTCTTGGCTTAACACCTGACCTATGCTTACGAATCGGTCGCCATCCTTTGCCCACACCAGCTTATCGGAAGAAAATAAACTACCGCCTGAAATGGCTTCAGTTCTTATCTGTTTTGCCTTGGTTTCACTGTACGGGGTTACCCACTCGCCAACGGCCATCACTAATAAGATCATTACAAGGGTCGACTTCATGGCTGAGTTTATGATGTTCCAGCGGCTCATACCTGCGGCCTGCATCACTACCAATTCGCTATTGCTAGCCAGTACGCCCATACCAATAAGGCCGCCTAGCAAGGTTGCCATAGGGAAGAACTGCTCTAAGTCGCGAGGCAAGCTTAGCAATACGTAGATAAAAGCGACCAGCATGTCATAGTCGCCTTCGCCAATTTTTCGCAGCTGTTCTACAAATTTAATAAGCGCGCTTAAGCCAATAAGTACACTAAGCGTAACGGTAATAGTGCCTAACAGCGTGCGGGCGATATATAAATCGAGGATCTTAAACATCTACTTTTTCCCCAATATCCAAGCGCGCAGCTCTGTGCCGGTTTTTCTGTCTCGCACAATCAACATGACACCAATGATCAGCATGATGGTGTGCACCCACCATAAGCCAAGCTGAGGTGGCATTTTGCCGTCTTCAAGCACTCGTCTACTTGCCAGTAGCAACAAGAAGTATCCCAAGTAAAGCAGGATGGCAGGGAACATTTTACCAAAGCGCCCCTGACGCGGGTCGACTGCGCTTAGCGGCACAGCAATTAGTACTAAAAACGGAATGGAAAGCGGTATGGCAATACGCCACTGAAGCTCGGCTCTGGCTTCAATACTGTCGTCTTCCCACAGTTCGTTAGTAGGCAGTACGCTTACCTTACGACGAGTTTCGTCGGCAGGTTTATCGGCAATCTGAATTTGGTATTCGTCAAATTCTACTTTGCGGAAAGCCTTTTCAGATTGCTTTCCTTCGTACTGTACCCCTTCTTTTAATACCAAGTTTCTAGTGCCGTCTGGGTTGTTAGCGACTTCGCCGGTTTGTGCATACACAACGCGCACGTCGCCTTCGCTATCATCCGTTTGATTTTGCGATAAAAACACACGTTGTAGCTTATCGTTGTTGTCTACATCGTGAACAAAAATAACCGCTTTTTCGTTACCGGTTTGCTGGAATCTACCTGGCATTAACGCCGAAATTCCCGCCTCATTTCTGGCTTTTTCTCGCAGCTGATATTCATTCTCTGCAGCCATTGGCGCGAAATAAAGGGTAATTGCGCCTGTGACTATCATAATAAGTACAGATAAGAACAGCATTACCCGCGTTACATACCATTCACTGATACCACAGGCTCGCATTACGGTCATTTCACTGTCTACATACAGCCTGCCATGTGCCAGCATAATGCCCAAATAGGCGCTGATAGGCAGCACTAATGAAGAGAGGATAGGGGCATATAAACCTAGGAAGCCAAGCACTAGCCCAGCGGGAATATCACCGTCCGAGGCGTCGCCCAAAACGCGCACAAATCGCAAGGTGACAAAAATTGCCATTAGGATAAAGAAAATCGCTAACTGAGATTTCAGCGTTTCCTTAAGTAAATAGCGGAATATCAGCATCTCAGCCCTTCCGGAAAATTAGGAATTTTAGTGAAAGAAAGCACAATTTTGTTTAAACTTACCGTTTTTACAAGTTTTGCCTGCAATCATAAACCGTTTGCATGGTGTTTTGACGCAAATTTAACCTATATTCAATAGGTCTTTAAGCGTGAATTGCAGCGAACTAAAAAGTTATGCTGCGTATTAAAACATAAAGCAGCGCGAAACGTTACGTGATTTTAGTCATCGTGCAAACCATAAACGACGAAAAGCGAGGTGATATCGTGGAGTTTAGTGTAAAAAGTGGCAGTCCTGAAAAGCAACGCAGCGCATGTATTGTTGTGGGTGTCTTCGAGCCGCGCCGCCTAACGGCAGTGGCTGAACAACTAGACGAAATCAGTGAAGGTTATATCAGCAACTTGTTACGCCGTGGCGACCTTGAAGGTAAAGCCGGCCAAATGTTGTTGCTACACAACGTGCCAAATGTACTAAGCGAGCGCGTGCTTCTAGTCGGTTGTGGTAAAGAGCGTGAGCTTGATGAGCGTCAGTACAAAAACATTATTGCCAAAACCATTCAAACATTGAATGAAACAGGCTCAATGGAAGCGGTATGTTTCCTTACCGAACTTCACGTTAAAGGTCGCGATACCTACTGGAAAGTACGTCAGGCAGTAGAAGCAACTGAAGACACGCTTTACACCTTTATGCAGCTTAAAACCAAGAAAGGCGAACCACGTCGCCCACTGCGTAAAATTGTATTTAACGTACCTACACGCCGTGAACTTACGGTGGGTGAGCGTGCAGTTGAGCACGGTTTAGCGGTTGCTCGCGGTGCGAAAGTGACCAAAGACGTGGCTAACATGCCGCCAAACATCTGTAACCCAGCGTACCTGTGGCAGCAGGCGCAGGAGCTTGCCAGCCAGTATGACAGCGTCACTGCTGAAGTCGTTGATGAAACCCAAATGGCTGAGCTTGGTATGCAAGCTTATTTGGCTGTAGGTCGTGGTTCAGACAACGAAAGCATGATGAGTATTATGCATCACCGTGGTGGCCCAGCTGATCAAGCCCCAATTGTACTTGTAGGTAAAGGCCTTACGTTCGATTCAGGCGGCATTTCAATTAAGCCAGGCGAAGCCATGGATGAAATGAAGTACGACATGGGTGGTGCTGCAGGCGTACTGGGTACTATGCACACTATCGCGGCGCTGAATCTGCCCATTAACGTTATTGGTGTATTGGCAGGCTGTGAAAACATGCCAGATGGCAAAGCGTACCGTCCGGGTGACATACTAACGACCATGTCAGGTCAAACCGTTGAAGTACTAAACACTGATGCCGAAGGCCGTTTGGTATTGTGCGACGCACTAACCTATGTAGAGCGCTTCGACCCAGAGCTAGTCATTGACGTAGCCACGCTAACTGGCGCAGCGATTATCGCGCTTGGTCACCATGCAACAGCGGTAATGAGCACGCATAATCCGCTTGCTCACGAACTACTTAATGCGTCAGAGCAAAGCTCAGATCGCGCATGGCGTCTACCGCTATGGGACGATTACCAAGAGCAGCTTGAAAGCCCGTTTGCCGACATGACGAATCTTGGTGGTCGCCCAGCAGGGTCAATTACTGCGGGTTGTTTCTTGTCGCGCTTCACTAAGAAGTACAACTGGGCTCACCTTGATATTGCCGGTACGGCATGGCGCAGTGGTAAGAACAAAGGCGCAACAGGCCGTCCAGTGCCTATGCTGTCTCAGTTCCTAATGAACCGCGCTGATATCAAGTTAGAGGACTAATCATTCATGCCACAAGTGATATTTTATCAACTTACCAGCAGTGACAATGGTGTGGCAGGCCGCGCCAGCGAAGTTATTGCATCAGCGTTTGCCAATAAGCAAAAGATTAGCGTGCTGTGCGATACACAGGCGCAGGCTGAAGACGTTGATGAATTGTTGTGGCAGCTGCCGGCTGACCGTTTTGTGCCTCATAACCTTTATGGTGAAGGGCTGCAATCAGGAACGCCGGTGGAAATTTGTTGGCGGCCAGAGCAGGTAGCCAGACGACAAATGGTGGTTAATGTGGGGTCCGGTATGGTGCCTTCACCCAACCAGCATCGTCAAATCATCGATTTTGTACCCGTGGACGAGAACGCCAAACAGGCCGCGCGGGTAAGATACAAAAACTATCAGCAAGCTGGATGCAACATGCAGTTCAAATTTGCATAAGTCATTCGCGTTTAGCTTCAATTTGAGAGTGTGTAATGGATAAAACCTTCGAACCGCAGTCCATCGAGCAGCAATGCTACAAGTCATGGGAAGAGGCGGGTTTATTTAAAGCTTCAGGTAGCGGCGACCCTTATTGTATTTTGCTTCCGCCACCAAACGTTACCGGTAGCCTTCACATGGGCCATGGTTTCCAACAAACCATTATGGACGCCTTAACCCGTTATCACCGCATGAAGGGCGACAATACGCTATGGCAAGTGGGTACTGACCACGCCGGTATTGCTACCCAAATGGTGGTAGAACGCCAACTTAACGCACAAGGCAAGACGCGCCACGATTTAGGTCGCGAAGACTTCATCAAAAAAGTATGGGAATGGAAAGAGCACAGCGGCGGAACGATCACCGGTCAAATGCGCCGTCTAGGTACGTCTCCTGACTGGTCTCGTGAAGTGTTCACCATGGACGAAGACCTGTCTAAAGCCGTAACAGAAGTGTTCGTTAAGCTACACGAAGAAGGCCTTATTTACCGCGGTAAGCGTTTGGTTAACTGGGATCCAGTGCTTCACACTGCAGTATCTGATCTTGAAGTACTAAACGAAGAAGAAGACGGCCACATGTGGCACATGCGCTACCCACTTGCAGATGGTAGCGGTGAGCTAGTGGTTGCGACAACGCGCCCAGAAACCATGCTAGGTGATACTGCCGTTGCGGTACACCCAGATGACGAGCGTTACCAAGCCTTTATCGGCAAAGAGATTAAGCTACCGATTACTGGCCGTTTAATTCCGGTTATCGCCGATGACTATGTCGATCAAGAATTCGGTACAGGCTGCGTGAAAATTACGCCTGCTCACGACTTCAACGACTACGATATGGGTAAGCGTCATAACTTGCCTATGATCAACATTCTTACCGACGATGCGAAAATTAACGACGAAGCGCCAGAAGCGTATCGTGGTTTAGATCGCTTCGACGCCCGTAAGCAAATTGTTGCTGATTTAGACGCACAAGGCGCATTGGTTAAGATTGAGCCGCACAAGCTTAAAGTTCCACGTGGCGACAGAACAGGTGCGGTAATTGAACCGTACCTAACTGACCAGTGGTATGTAGCGGTTGAGTCTCTTGCTAAACCTGCAATTGAAGCGGTTGAAAGCGGCGAAATTCGTTTTGTGCCAGAGAACTGGAACAAGACTTACTACCAGTGGATGCACAACATTCAAGACTGGTGTATTTCACGTCAGCTGTGGTGGGGACACCGCATTCCAGCGTGGTACGATGAAAACGGCAACGTTTTTGTTGGCCGTACCGAGGAAGAAGTACGTGAAAAACACGGCCTTGGCAGTGACGTAACGCTTTCACAGGACGACGATGTACTAGATACCTGGTTCTCAAGTGCACTATGGCCGTTTGCGACCATGGGCTGGCCAGAAGAAACGCCAGATCTAGAAACCTTTGTACCGTCTTCAGTGCTAGTAACCGGCTTTGACATCATCTTCTTCTGGGTTGCCAGAATGATCATGATGACCAAGAAGTTCACGGGCAAGATTCCGTTTAAAGACATCTACATTACTGGTCTTATCCGCGATGAGAACGGCGATAAAATGTCAAAGTCGAAGGGTAATGTGCTTGACCCAATCGACTTGATTGACGGTATTGATATTGAATCGCTTGTGACCAAACGCACTGCGGGCATGATGCAGCCTCAGCTTGCTGAGAAGATTGCTAAGCGTACCCGTAAGCAATTCCCTGATGGTATTCAGGCGTACGGTACAGACGCATTGCGCTTTACCTTTGCAGCTATGGCGTCAACCAGCCGCGATATCAACTTTGATATGGCCCGTGTTGAAGGCTACCGCAACTTCTGTAACAAAATTTGGAATGCATCGCGTTTCGTATTGATGAACACAGAAGAGCACGATACAGGTCGCGACGGTGGTGAAATGGTGCTTAGCATGGCCGATCGCTGGATTTGGGCGAAGTTCCAACAAACGCTGGTTGAGTTTGAAAAAGCGCTTGAAGACTATCGTTTCGACATTGCGGCGCAAACCGTTTACGAGTTCACCTGGAACCAGTTCTGTGACTGGTATCTAGAACTTACCAAACCTGTGCTTAATAATGACGCCAGCACCGAGGCTGAAAAGCGGGGTACACGTCATACGCTTATCAACGTGCTTGAAAGCCTGCTTCGCTTGTTGCACCCGCTAATGCCATTTATCACCGACACAATTTGGCAGCGCGTTGTGCCACTAAGTGCGCTTAAGGTGGAAGAGGGCGCAAGCATTATGGTTCAGGCATTCCCTGAAGTTGATGCAGCGAAACAAGACGACAAAGTACTTGCTGATATCGAGTGGGTGAAGAAGTTTATCGTGGGTATTCGTAATATCCGTGGTGAAATGGATATCTCACCAAACAAACCGCTAAATGCGCTACTTAAAAACGTAAGCGACGAAGACGCGCGTCGTCTTGATGCGGCTAAGGCATTCCTAGATAAGCTTTCTAAGCTTGAAACCGTAACTATTTTGAAAGACGGTGAAGAAGCGCCAGCCAGTGCGACAGCGCTAGTGGGCGAGATGGAAATTCTTATCCCGATGGCAGGGCTTATCGACAAAGACGCAGAGCTTGCTCGTATTACTAAAGCCATGGAGAAAATCGAGAAAGATGTTTCTCGTACTCGTGGCAAGTTGGGTAATGAGAAGTTTGTAAGCAATGCGCCTGAAGCGGTAATTGAAAAAGAACGCGCTAAGTTGGAAGAGGGTGAAAAAGCCCTAGCCAAACTTAAAGAGCAGTTCGAGACCATTAAAGCGCTTTAAGTGCAGCCCTTAGAACGGGGTTTATCGATACAAATTAGAAGGGTTACCGAAAGGTAGCCCTTTTTTATTAGCGATTTAACAGGCCCTAAACATAGCGCGTTTGTTCGTAAGCCGTTCCTGCATTCTCACACTTCGCTAGGAAACTTGCCAGCGCCTATTGAGTGGGTAACTATTTATGCGAACTGGTATACGAACCTATCTTTACGTTGGCGTTTAGCGCTGTTTGCCTAAGTACTGTTTTAACATGCCTATCAATGATTTTTGCTTTATTGGCTTGGTGAGGTAGTCGTTCATACCCGCGTCTATCGCGCTTTGTTTATCTTCCTTCATTGCATTAGCCGAAAGGCCGATAATAGGTACGCCAGTAAAGCCTTTTTCGCGGAGTTGTGTGGTTGCCTCATAACCGTCCATCACCGGCATTTGTACATCCATCAATATTAGGTCGTACTGCGGGGCATTTTCTACTTTTTGCACGGCTTGCTTACCGTCTTCTGCAATATCGAAAGTAAGCCCAAGATTGGTAAGCATTTCTCCGGTGACGAGTTGATTTATATTATTGTCTTCTACTAAAAGCACGTGGCCTTCTAGTGATGTTGCTTCCGCTTCTTCACTAAAATGATGTCCGTCATAACTTGCATCTTTAGATATCACCTGATGAACAAAACGCTCAAATTGCGCAGGTGTGAATGGATGCATGATAAGTGGGCCTTTCCATAGCGTGTCATATTTAGCTTGTAGCGCGCTGCCTGCACTTTCCATCACTAGGCCTACCGACTTCCCTTTTTCTAATAAGGCGTTTAACCAAGCAATATTCTGTCTGAATTCACTGAACTCATGGATATCTACAATGATATGTTCAGGTAAAGCGGCGATATTTTTGGCATCTTCTATTGATAGCGTTGATTTAGTTGGCAGCTGTATCTGGTTGCAATAAGCCGTAGGCAGCAATGCTGCTTCAGTAACATAAAGGCTATCAACAGGTAGCTGAGGTGTTTGTTCAAGCACGCCTGGTTGGTTTTTAAATGCTTTCAGCGGCAGTTCAACTTCAAACGTACTGCCTTTTCCCATAGTAGAAGTGGCATCAAGGCGGCCGTTCATAAGTTCAGTAAGCTGGCTTACAATCGCAAGGCCAAGGCCGGTACCGCCGTATTTTCTATTGGTTGAACCGTCTGCTTGAGTGAAAGGCTTAAATATTCTATCTAGCTGGGCTGCACTCATACCTATGCCGGAATCGGTGATTCGCATGGTAAGGTTTAACACGTTCCCTTTTTCGTTCAGGCTGCCATCAAACTCAATATCTATACGCCCTTGCTCGGTGAACTTCACAGCATTGTTGCCTATATTCATAATTATTTGGGCAATACGCAGTGGGTCGCCAATTACTTGCGGAGGTATCTTTGGATTTACCGTAAAGTGCACCGATAAGTTCTTTTCTTTTGCGCGTAGTGCAATGACAGCAATGAGGTTGTCGAACAGTGAATGCAAAGAAAAGCTCACTTCCTCAATCTTCAATTTACCCGCTTCAATTTTTGAGAAGTCGAGAATATCGTTAATTACGCTCAGTAATATTTGCCCAGAATACGCTGCCTTGTCGAGATACCCTTTAACAGTAGTGGACAGCTCTTGCTGTTGCGCCAGTTCTATTAGCCCGATAATGCCATTCATCGGCGTGCGGATTTCATGACTCATATTGGCTAAAAACATACTCTTTGACGCGGTTGCTTGCTCCGCTTTTATTTTCGCCTCAGTAATCGCTTTATTTAAGCTTTCAAGCTGAGAGTTCATGGTTCTTGCTTCATCTAGCAGTTTTTCTGTCTCTCGGTTTTTATCACTAAAAACAAGCGCCGCTTTTGCTAGCTTGCCAATCTCATCTTTTCGGCTGCTGCCAGGAATATTGGAAATTTGTACGCCTTGGGCAAGTTTGTTGAAAACTTGAGTGATAGAGCGGATAGGGCCCAATATGCGAAACATGGCAAACAGCGCTGCTGAGAGGGCGAGTAGAATGGCAACAAGAGAAAATAACTCTCCGTTACGCTGTGTGCTTTCAGCCAGTGTGTAGGTGCGTTGAGTCGCAATTTCAGAGTCTGTGGTTACTTTTTTGGCCAGCTCACCGCTTAAATAGAGAAATTCATTGGCAGACCCCGCCATGACTACGTTAACCAAGAATAAATTACCTTGGGTTATCTGGGTTAGCTTAACGAAATCGGCTTTAATTTTTTCCGACAATCGCTCCACTCTTTCCTGAAGGGATGTATTTTTCGTTAGCGTTAATTTTCGTAGTGAATCTGCGGCTTCGTTGAATGCTCGAATAAAACCCATGTCGGGTTTCATCAGATATTTCAACATCGCATTTTCTGCCCGAATAAGAAGCGTCTTTGCCTGTTCTTCAGAGGCAGCAGAGATATCTCCGTTTGTTTTAGCGTCACTCAGTATCTTTTCCAGTAACGTAATATCAGATAGTGTGCCTCTTGCTATAAGGTTATCTCTTTCAGAGCGCGCATCGACAACTTGAGTAAAATTCTCCTGATAGGCGTTAAGGTGCTCCTTCATTCTTGAAAGGATATGGTTGTCTTCCTGTATTTCCTTGTCTTCGTCTACCAGGGCTAACTTGTCGAGTTTGGTGTTAATAGTCACCATGAGTCGACTGAAGCGAGTAATGGCTGATTTGCTCGCATTCTCTTTGAATATGAGCACGTTGCGCTGTAAGTCCACCACATCCCGTTCAAGTTCCTTAACAAGTGCAACATCAACTACAGCCTTTGACGCTGATGCCACGCCTTTGTTTAGGACTTCTTGGTTTTCTCTAGCAATAAACCCCTGTGCCAATATAAGCGCTATAAGAGCGAGTAGCACGGTGATAAGCTGAATTCGAATTGACGATAACATGTGAACTAAAAAAGCCTTATTCCATTAACGTTATGGGTTTTTACTTAACGCAACATTATGCAGTGATGAATTCGTACCACTTCTGCAAACTGTATTCGTACGTTGGCATAACGGTATTCCATACGGCAACATTACTAAAACGCTCTTCATAACTCCCACCAGTGCGCTGGGCGCCTTGTCTAACACTAATATTTCCGTCGGGCCCTTTTAGCGGCTCTGATGCTACTTGCCCTTTGTACCAGTAATTCCATTCGGCGTCTGAAAGATATTGAGCTGAACGTTTAGGGTTGGAAATATAGTAGCCTTGTCTGGCAATAAATGCGCCAGGCCACCCCGACAGCCACCAATTCATATACTCATAAGCCACGTCCTTTATTCTACCTTGTGTGGCAGAGGACATGCACATTACACCGTGCCATCCGCGGTAGCCTTCTTTCGGTGCTGCAAACGTAACCGGAATATCTTGACCGTTCAGTGCAGAGACCGCAGGCGAGAACATGCTTTCGATTGCAACCCGTCCACTTTTCATGAACTCAACAGACTCAGGGACCGAGGTCCAGAATCCATTGAAATGGTTTAACTGAGTCAACTCTATAAGTAAGCTAAACAAATCATCAAGTTCATACTCGGTCATGGCACCGATGTCTTGGAATTGAATGAATCCTTTAGCTTGTGCGGCAAGTGCTAAATCGAAAAGTCCGATAGTGGGGTCGTTAACTATGCCCACTTTTCCTGAATAGCGACTGTCTAAAAGCCAGCCCCAGCTTTCTTCTTGCCCTTGCAGTTCGTTGGGTAACTTTGATGTGTCATAGCCAAAAGAGTCAACATTGTGCACATAAGGTAAAAAGCTAATTGTGTCAGTATGGTTGGCACCTAGTGTGCCGTCGTCCTGAACATTAATAATTTTATGCGGTGCGTCGCCAGCGCCCATTCGCGCGTTCTCGGTAAGTTTTCCGGTTTTGCTTAAATCGTTTATTTCTTCCCAATACAGAAGGCGTTTCTTCTCTATGGGCTGAATAGCATGAGCGCGCCACAATACATTAATGCTATTAGACCACTGCTCATAAAGGTCGAATGACGAGGGGTTCATCGACGCCTTTTGAAGAACGGTTGCACTGCCACCCGGCTCGAACTCAATATTAATGCCTAAGTCTTCCATGGCGCGCTGACGAATGGCTTCTTGAAGCGTGACATGGGTGCCTAATACGCGCAGCGTCGGTTTTTCTTTTCCGATTGAAAAAGGGGTAATGCCCGCAGTAAGACCAAAGGCGAGACCGCCCTTTAATAAGGTACGGCGCTGGAAAGAAGAAGCGACGTTTTTATCTGAGTTTGGAGGCATTAACGTACGTCCATAGTAAACGATGACCCTCCATTATTCTGGCATCTATTTCATAGAGTTACCAAAAAATGTTACCCCATAGTTAAAAATAAAATGTTGCTTTGACATATTTGGTAACACATCAAAATTAGCGAGTAGTTAAATTTTGTATTATAAAGATATCAAAATGATATCAAAGGTGAGTGATATGAAAGAAAAGAAAGGGTTTTCGGTAAACGGTTATTTGATGATCTGTGTTTTGCTAGTCGCACAGGTTGCTACGTTTTTCTATGCAGTGTCGGGTAACCCCGAAGCTGGTGTAATTCTAAGCGTTTTAGTGGGAAGTTTGTGGTTGGGCTATTTCATGGTGCAACCCAACCAAGCAAAGGTCATGACGTTTTTCGGCAGCTATGTAGGTACTGTCTCTGATGTTGGATTGCGCTGGACAATTCCTTTGTTCCGTAGAGCTAATATTTCTCTGCGCATAAGAAACTTTGAAAGTGCCAGAATTAAAGTTAACGACAATCAAGGAAACCCCATTGAAATCGCCTCTATTGTCGTGTGGAAAGTGAGCGATACTGCTGAAGCAATGTTTGACGTAGACGATTACGAAAGTTTTGTGCGAATTCAAAGTGAGTCCGCGATCCGCAATATGGCAAGTAGCTTTCCTTACGATCCACGTGACGACGAGCAAGCGGAAGTCGCACTTCGTAGCCACCCAATAGAGATATCAGCGCGTTTACAAGAAGAGATCCAAGCTCGCCTTGCGAAAGCTGGGATCACAATTTTGGAGTCTCGTATCAGCCACCTTGCCTACGCGCAAGAAATCGCAAGTGCCATGCTTCAGCGTCAACAAGCATCAGCTATTGTGGCTGCCCGGAAGCAAATTGTAGATGGTGCTGTGGGAACCGTAGAAATGGCACTTCAGCGATTAAATGAAAAGGGTGTAGTAGAGCTTGATGAAGAGCGTAAGGCGACGATGATAAGTAATTTATTAGTTGTGCTGTGTGGTGATAAGTCGACGCAACCGGTTATTAATACAGGTACAATCTACTAGCTCGTTTTTTTAATTTAAGTTTGAAATTGTAGTGCCGCAGTGATGCACTGCGGCACATAAGGTTTGTGATTTTGGCAAAGAAAAAAGCGTATCCACTTAGGATAAATGAAAATGTACTTGCCGCCATGGAGCGATGGGCTGCCGATGACTTGCGAAGTGTAAATGCGCAAATAGAGTATGTATTAAGACAAGCGCTAGTGAAGCAGGGAAGAGTGAAGCTGGTAGAAAAAGTGGTAGTAGAGGTTGAAGGTATTGAGCCGCCTGACGGGGGAGAAAACTGAGCAACGTGGCTGGACAGCCAAATCGATGCTGAGCTGATAAGCTAACGATTTAGGTTATTAAAGGTGAGCCGTAGTGAGCAATATGCTCATGTAGCGTTACCACGAATCAATATTAGCTTTTACGTAACATGATGAGGTTTAGAATGAGACTCTGTGCCAGCTCTACCATCTTCACAGGGTTCTAACCCTTCGTTATCGATATCGTCATAACATTCGCACTCTATGGTATTGCGACCTTTATTTTTGGCTCTATAAAGGGCTTCATCTGCATCGCAAAGTAGTTGCTTTATGCTTGCCTCTTTTAAGTCGCTTACATATACCGCCCCCAAACTAAGGGTAACTTGTCTTCCTTTCAACGGAGGATGGGTTTCATGGAGAATGCTGACTTTCTCGCGAAATCTGTCTAATAGTTGGCGAGGGGAGACTGGACTTGTTAGTACCATACAGAACGCAAACTCTTCGCCACCTATGCGCCCAATGGCATCTTCTTGACGAAAAAATTGCTGCATTGTTTGAGCAACGATGGTTAATACGTCATCGCCAAATCCGTGGCCATAACTATCATTAATAGCCTTAAAGTGATCTACATCGGCGATGCCAATCAACATTGCATGTCCATTGCGTTTTGCGAAGTTTAACGACTTTGCAAATGCGTCTAGAAATGCCCGTCTATTTGGAATGTTCGTGAGCGCGTCATAATATGCCAGTTTCTCTAATTTATGATTGGCTGAACGAAGCTCGCTGGTTCGACGGTTAACCAGGCTTTCTAAGTTCTGCTTTATTTTCTTAAGTTCTGCATTGCGCTTATCTAGCTGTTCAGATTGGAACTTCATTTCGCTAACGTTACGCTGAACAGCTGCAAAATGGGTTACTTCACCGAATTCATTGGTAAGCGGGAATATGTTCATTTGAACCCAGAAAGGTGTGCCAGACTTCGTATAATTTAAAAGTGTTTCGGTACATGGGCGTTGATCAATAAGTGACTGCCGAATACGCAGCGTAGAGGCTTTGTCGGTTAGGGCACCTTGAAAAATGCGAGGTGTCTCACCCAATAACTCCTCAAGACTATATTCAGTATGTTTACACAATGCTCCATTTGCATAGATGATTTTAGGAGAAAGCGGGGCATCGATATTCTGAGCTTCCGTTACCAAAATCATATCTTGTGAATGTTGAACAATATCTTTGTAAGAGAAATCACTAATCTTTGCCGTGATATCAGTGAAATAAACCACTACAAAAGACGGTGAACTGCCATTGACCTTGTACTTTTCGGGATATGCGTTGACATTAAACCACGTTATTTTATCGGTATCTTTATTTATCGTTCCCAATATTCGGTTATTTATAGCGGTGCTAGTAGCAAGCACCTGGGCAATGGGAAGTTCGTGGTAAGGTACTTTTCTGTTTTGCATGTCAATGAACTCCCAGGAGTCCACGTCTAAGCTTTTCTCTTTAAGTTTATCTATACTTAATCGAAGCAGCGTTAACGCAGCGGGATTGGCATACTCTACAACGCCAGTAGCATTGTGAATGACTACGCCAATTTGCGTATTTTCTAATAGATTGAACAAGTTAACATTGTCGATGCTCATTGCACTACACCAATTGAAAGCGTCAGTATGTACTGTTTTCCTTGGTACATTGGCGAATCAACGTTAATTGGAAAAGAAGGTTTATATTATATAATAGACTTTAGTATAAAAAATAGCCAAAAGCTGCAGGTGCATGCAGCTTTTAGCTGATTAACTTTCCAAGATAGTTAGCAGTGTCGGCGTCTAACAGTTCGTCTAACAAGTACAATGCCACCTAATAGACACAGTGGGAGTAAAGACCATGCTCCGCCATGCTCTTCTACTATGACTACCGTATCTTCAACCACATATTCATTATTTTCACTTTCAAGGGGAAGATAGGCGAGTGCACTGTCATCATAGGCATCGGTATACGCCACAAGCATTTCGGTATCTGCATCATAAAGCTCTAATAGAATGTCGTACTCACCGGGCGGATAGCCAGAAACTAATGTGCTTTCAATGGTAAAGGTATCTGTTGAGTCTTCTGAGTAAATGTAAAATTCAGACGACACGTGAATAGACTCGTACACGTCGTTTTTGCCCAAATACAGGACCGCGTATACTGGCGCGCGAGTGAAAATGGTGTCGGCGTCAAACTCAATCGAAAACGTAGAGTGATAACCATCGTAATCAATGTCTTGCTCAAGCGTTACCCAGCTTTCATAAATCCAAAACTCATTAATACTGCTGACTACGATATCGCTAGAGGACTTACTCACGGCTAAATGCTGTTGATGCTTACCCGCCTTGGGAAGGGACTGTTGATCAGTCTCAACGTCATCAACAGATTGAGAGATTGTTTCTTCGCTTGTCAATGCACCTGAGGTTTTAGGCAGCAGCGATTCAGCGGCAACAAATGGTTTGTCGTAACGGTATTCGTTAGAGGTAACGTTTTTGTTTTGTGCGCTATTTTCGGTACTGGCATGCACAGGTGACATAAGCGCAAGCTGTAATGTTGCAATAGCAGAATATGTAGTAAGTGAGAAAAGTAGCTTTTTCATCTGTCCATCCTTTTCCAATCGATAATGACAGTGTCATTGTTGACGGAAAAAGATGAACAAAAGCTGAAGGGTAACTTAACGCCTTCTCAGTTAAAACGGTGAGGGTGCCTTAGAGATCAGTCGTCGAAGTAGTGATCTTCTTCTTCGTATTCACCTTCTTCACGCGGCTCGAAGTAAGTACCCCAACCGTCGTAGGTTACATCATGCTTGTCGGCAATTTTAAGCAAGGTGTCAGAGTCCGCATTAAGCTTTTCAATATCTAGCTTTCGCTCTGCAACTGCGTCGAAGCAGAAAATGGTTTCGCCATCATCAAGAATAAGCTCTTCTGCGTCGGTGACTTCAAAACCAGCTTTAAACGCATCAACAGCTGCCTTTTCTAGCACGTCGAAGTCAGTGCTGGCGAAGTGGTGCTCAATGGTATAGTCGGCATCGGCTTGGCTGCCGTCTTCTAGAAGGGCATCAATAGTTTCTTGGTTAAACTCGTACCACTCTTCTCTTTCATCGAACTGGGTCATAATAAACACTCGTTAGCAATTTTGACGCAAGTTTACCTGCTTTTTTCCAGTTCATCGACCTGTGTATTAAGCGCATCAAACTTTTGTTTCATTTCATCGTTAAAATGCACCATCCACTCTTTAATTGTCTTGTCTTCGCTCAAAGCCTGAGGGGCAGCTATATCAATAAGCACAATGCCGTTATTCCAACGGTTCCATTTTACTTTATTGTGCAAATTGCTGGCGGTTACCATGACAACCGGTTCGTTGGTGGTCTTAGCTAGGCGAAACGCACCTTGTTTGAAAGGTAATATGCCTCTGCCATAGCTTCGTGTACCTTCTGGGAATAGCCATACCGACGTTTTCTTTTTCGCAATGCGTTTTGCAGCAATATCGAGTGTATTACGGGCTTTACCGGAATTCTTTCTATCAATCATGATATTGCCTGACAACCAATAGATTTGGCCGAAAATAGGGATCCACTTTAAGCTCTTTTTGCCAATGGTTACCACGCCAGGCAGTGCAGCTTTACAGATAGTGATAACGTCGAAACTGTTTTGATGATTGGCGATGTAAACGTAGGGCTCGTTTATTTTAACCGCAGGATCTTTCTTTATAATAATTTTGAGACCTACGACCTTAGCCATAAGTGAATACATACTACCCGCAATATGCACGTTATCTTTGTGAAAAGGTCGTGCGATACAAACAATTAGCAGAACGATGTTAATGAGTAAAAAGGCGATAAAAAGTGCCGGAATGCGGAATAAAGCGATCAAAACAACTCCTAGATACAATTGACGCGCGCAGTATAGATGAAGTTTCAGCGTACACTTGTCCGATGAGTTTTTACAGTGCGGAAGGTATAGTTGAGCAATAAGTTGGAAAAGTGGCTATGTTTCTCACCTTTAGTATGAGGAAATTTTGCCGATACCCAATTACAATAATAAAAAGCGCAATCGAACCTAACTCGGTAACCACTATATGCAGACATTTACTCCAGACGACCTAGAAGAAGATATTCTTGCTGACCTTATGGAGGAAATAAACGAACTCTATGAATCAAGTGAACAAACCTTGATTGAATTAGAGCTTCGTCCGGAAGACAACGAATTGCAGCGTGCTCTGTTTCGCTCAATCCACACCATTAAAGGTGATTTAGGCCTGGTTAACTTCTCTCCCATGATCCCGCTTTTGCAGCATGTAGAGGACTTGCTAGATTATTTGCGCAAAGGGCAGGTGGCCTACACAAGTACTATGAGTGACTTGGTATTGCTTACTATGGACAGAGTAAAAGCCTTTGTAGAGGCTGTAATGGCCAATGGCAAAGCCGAGTACGATGACAATCTTCACAATCAGCTGGTTTTAGCTATCGGTCGTGTGACACCTGAAAATACTGCTGAGCATGAAAAACGCCTTACCGAAGCGGTCTTATTACTTAACCCAGCGTTAGATATTGTTGCGGATGAAGACGACCCACAAAACGTTCAGATAAAGCCCCCTACGTTAGCGGCTACAGGTATCCCTAAAGATATTAGTAGTGAAAAGAAGCAAGATATTCTATTTTTCCGCGACTTAATGCAAACCATTGAACGCCGCTCCAACTACTGGTCTGGTCGTGGTGATCGCATTGCCAAACTGGCTATGTATATTAACGACGTGGCCGAAAACCCTATAGACGAAGATCAGCTTGCCGTAGCCAGCTATGTACATGACTTCGGAATGGCCTTCATGCCATTGAAGCTTTTGCACAAAGGCGATGCGCTAAGCGATATCGAATTTAATCTTATGCGCTCTCATGTGTATAAAAGTGCCCGTTTGTTAGAGCACCTGGATCAATGGGATATGGCGCGCAAAATTGTGATGCAGCACCATGAACGCACCGATGGAACAGGTTATCCATTGGGGCTAAAAGAAGACGATATATGTGAAGGTGCGAAGTTATTAGCCATTGTTGATACCTACGATGCAATGACACACCCAAGAGCGCACAATGAAGATAACGTACTTTCCAAAAAAGAGGCGGTGATAGAAATAAATCGAAGCGCCAAAGGCCAGTTTAGTATGAAGTGGGTAAGGCATTTCAATCAGGGAATGACTGCGCTACTGACGAAAGGACATTAGGTAGCAAGCCGCTCATAAGCTAGCAGTGAGTTCCCTGCTAGCTTACGGCGTAATCACTAGGGTTAGTTCACACCCAATTCTTTTAACTTTCTTGTTAGGGTATTTCTTCCCCAACCCAAGCGTTTAGCCGCATCTTGTTTGTGGCCATGAGTGTGCTGAAGTGCTCGCTCAAGCATAATACGCTCAAACGTCAGCATCGCGTCGTTAAGAATATTGTGATGGCCGTCGCGAAGCTGTTTATCGGTCCAGCTTGCCAACAAATCTGGCCACTCACCCGATTCAGCGCTAGGTTTTTCAATACTGCTATCGCTGTGAATTTCCGGTGGCAGATCGCTGGGCAGCACTTCTTGACCACTCGCCATTACCGTTAACCAGCGACACACGTTTTCTAGCTGTCTTACGTTTCCAGGCCATGGTAGCTGAGACATTACGCGCTCAGCGTCTTTCGATATGCTTTTAGCTTCTACATCAAGTTCTTTGGCTGCTCGGCGCAAGAAGTGACGGGTCAGTAATGGAATATCTTCGCGGCGCTCGTTAAGTGAAGGAAGGTGCACTCGGATAACGTTTAAGCGGTGGAACAAATCTTCCCTAAACTTACCTTCAGCAACCCTTTGTTCTAAATTCTGGTGAGTTGCAGCGATGATGCGTACGTCCACACTCACTGATTGATGGCCACCGACACGATAAAACTGGCCGTCTGCAAGCACACGTAAAAGGCGGGTTTGTACATCTAACGGCATATCGCCTATTTCATCTAAGAACAATGTTCCGCCGTCGGCTTGTTCGAAGCGGCCTTGGCGAGCTGCCTGGGCTCCGGTAAACGCGCCCTTCTCATGGCCAAATAGTTCTGATTCTACAAGGTCGGCAGGAATGGCGGCCATATTAAGGGCGATGAAAGGTTTACTTGCTCTTGGGCTGTGCCTATGAAGGGCGTGCGCCACAAGTTCTTTACCCGTTCCAGATTGCCCGTTAATTAGCACGCTAATTGAAGAGCGAGACAAACGACCTATGGCACGAAACACTTCCTGCATGGCAGGTGCTTCGCCAATAATTTCCGTTACTACGTCTTCAACTTGCGCTTTAGATACGGTGGACTGCTCTCTGGCATGTGCCAGCGCCCGCTGGGTTAAGGTTACTGCCTCGTCGATATCAAATGGCTTTGGCAAATATTCAAAGGCGCCTTTTTGATATGCGTTAACTGCGCTGTCTAAATCCGAATGCGCCGTCATAATGATAACGGGGAGCATAGGGTGCGAGGCATGCACTTCGTTCAGTAACGTCATGCCGTCCATTTGTGGCATTCTTATGTCTGAAATGATGACTTCAGGGGCTTGGCCGCTTTGAAGTTGAAGCAATAAATCTTCAGGGTTTTCAAAACTTAAGCAGCTGATATCTGCTGCTTGTAAGGCCTTTTGCAGCACCCAACGAATAGAACTGTCATCATCGACAATCCACACAGACTCATTCGTCATCGTCTGTCTCCTTACGATCTATTGGTATGTAAATTACGAACTCAGTGTGACCAGGGTAGCTATCTACATCTATTTTGCCGCCGTGGTGGTTTATAAGGGTCTGTGAAATAGACAAACCCAACCCAGAGCCATTTTGCTTGCTTGTGACCATGGGGTAGAAAAGTGTGTCTTTTACTTCAGCCGGAATACCCGGGCCGTTATCAATAATTTTTATTTTAGCTACCAGCGCGTGACGCTTCGTTTGAATTGTCATTTGGCGCTCTATTCGCGTAATTAACCTAATTTGTGGGTTGGGGGTTTGGCTCTCGGTTAATGCCTGAACGCTGTTGCGCACAATATTGAGCACCGCTTGCTGAATCATGTCAGGGTCTAACATAAGCGGTGGAATGCTGGGGTCATAGTCGCGAACTATGGTAATGGGATTGTCTGAGTCAAAGCGCATTAAGCTGCGTATTTTTTCAAGCGCTTGATGCACGTTGCTTTCTTCAAATCGAGGTAGTGAATTTGGTCCAAGCAATCGATCAACTAAGTTTCGCAGACGGTCAGACTGCTCAATGATCATGCTTGTAAATTCTTTATGCTCGTCAATCAGCTCTTTTTCTAATAGCTGTGCTGCACCGCGAATACCACCAAGAGGATTTTTGATTTCGTGTGCAAGGCCGCGAACCAATTCCCGTGCTGCGTAATGCTGCGCGTTTTGTAAAGTTTCTCGAGAAATTCGCTTTTGTTGGTCAATCTTTTTAACTTCAAATAGCAGTCGTGGGCCGTCTTCGAAGTGCAAGTTGGTAACGGTTAGGTCGGCAGATACATAGCGGTTATCTCGAAAAGCCAACTTAATTTCGTTTTCGGTGAAATCTTCACCTTTTCTGATGGCAGCTTTAAGTCGGGTGGTTTCTATTGTGCCCGGCAAGAAAAAATCTTGAAGTGGATGGCCAATAAGTTGTTTTAATCCAGTCTCAAACAAAGCTTCACCAGCGTGGTTGGCATAAACAATCGTAAGTTTGTTGTCTACCATTACCAGTGCGGTATTTAGGCTATTGATTAGCTGTTGTGTTTCTAACTCGGTGGAATGCATCCGAGCTCGTCTCCTTTGCACCATAATTGTGCATTGTAGCTTGCAATGATGCGTTGCGCGAATAAAGAGCTCAAGAAGAAATGTTCACTGAACCTCTATGGTGCGCATACATAACAATGGTTGCACGCTATTAGTTATTAATTAACGCCGATGCCTGATGCAGGTAAAGGGTTTGTAATGGAGACGATGCAAGAGTCTTGCCCGTATTGTTCGTGAGTTCAACTTTATAAGTATGTGCCCCACGATGGATACCAGTAAGCTTAAAGACGCCTGAACTATTGCTAGCTAATGGGGCGTCGTCAAAGATTAATCGGTAGATTGGCGCTTTGGGTGCACCAGGTTGTGCGGCAGAAATAGTGAATTCACCCAAGTTATTGCGAATTGTCGCTTCTGGTGCGGGTGACTTAATGACTACGCGATAGTTGGGCTTGGGGGCAGCCGGCTTCGCAGGGGGAGGTGGGGTAACCTTTGCCGCGGTTACTACGTTTTGCGTTTTTACATCGAAAGCTAGGGGTTCTGCGTTTTGCTGCGGCTTGTCGGTGTAAGTCACAGAGCCGTCTTTACCTACCACCTTGTATATGGTCATTGGAGAGGTAGCTGCGGCTGATGTTGCATTGCTGCTTTGTCCGGTTTCGCTTTCTTGTGCTTCTTGCTGGGTACTTTCTTGGCTCAGCATTTCCGCTTGCACAGGCAGTAAGCCATTGCCGCTACTTAGTAATAGCGAAATTAAGCAAATGTGTCGCGTCATGTAGTGCACGTGTCGTTACCTAATCAATGTGGTTTTGGCTAGCTGGCTAATTCATATAGCTTGCTATGTTTGGCTTATGGATAACCTTTCTAGTTGTATGCAGATGCAAGCGGGCAAAGCCCTGTGCGCAGTTGATACAGCATGAAAGAGTATTCATTAGCATAGCTATAAAAACATAGTAGATAAATCGTACGCATAAAAAAAGCCCGCAGAGCGGGCTTTAGTATAAATTGCTATACAGTGCGAAATTACACGCTGTAGTACATGTCGAACTCAACAGGGTGAGTAGTCATGTTAAGTTTCGTTACTTCTTCAGACTTAAGATCGATGTATGCATCAATCATGTCATCAGTCATAACGCCACCAGCTTTAAGGAAGTCACGGTCGTTATCAAGAGCTTCAAGTGCCATTTCTAGCGAGCTTGCAACTGTTGGAATTTCAGCAGCTTCTTCTGGCGGTAGGTCGTACAAGTCTTTATCCATTGAATCACCAGGGTGGATCTTGTTCTTAATACCGTCGATACCCGCCATAAGCATAGCAGTGAACGCTAGGTATGGGTTAGCTGTTGGGTCAGGGAAACGTACTTCAATACGACGTGCTTTATCGCTAGTTACGTGAGGAATACGAATAGATGCAGAACGGTTACGTGCAGAGTATGCAAGCATTACCGGTGCTTCGAATCCAGGAACTAGACGCTTGTATGAGTTAGTAGAAGCGTTAGCAAACGCGTTGATTGCGCGCGCGTGCTTGATGATACCACCAATGTAGTAAAGTGCTTCCTCAGAAAGACCTGCGTACTTGTCACCTGCAAAGATGTTTACGCCATCTTTAGAGATAGATTGGTGACAGTGCATACCAGAACCATTATCGCCAACAAGCGGCTTAGGCATAAAGGTAGCTGTTTGACCGTATGCGTGTGCAACGTTGTGAACAACATACTTGTAAACTTGAATTTCGTCAGCTTTCTTAACTAGCGTATTAAATTGGCAAGCAATTTCGTTTTGGCCAGCAGTTGCTACTTCGTGGTGGTGCGCTTCGATAACAAGGCCCATCTCTTCCATAACTAGACACATTGCAGCACGGATATCGTGAGCAGAGTCCACTGGTGGTACTGGGAAGTAACCGCCTTTAACGCCAGGGCGGTGTGCCATGTTGCCGCCTTCAAACTCTTCGCCAGAGTTCCACTTTGCTTCAGAAGAGTCAATCTTGTAGAAAGAACCCGCCATGTCAGTGTGGAAGCGTACGTCATCAAAAAGGAAAAACTCTGGCTCTGGGCCGAAGAAACATGTGTCACCGATACCAGTTGATTTTAGGAATTCTTCTGCACGACGAGCAACTGAACGTGGGTCACGCTCATAACCTTCCATTGTTGAAGGTTCAACGATGTCACAACGGATATTTACTTGTGTTTCCTCAGCGAAAGGGTCAACTACACAGCTTGTTGCGTCTGGAAGAAGAACCATGTCTGATTCGTTGATGCCTTTCCAGCCAGCGATTGAAGAACCGTCGAACATTTTACCTTCTTCGAAAAACTCTTCATCAACTAGGCCCGCAGGGATAGATACATGTTGTTCTTTACCTTTTGTATCGGTAAAACGTAAATCTACAAACTTCGCTTCACTTTCTTTAATCAGCTCTAATGCCTTTTCTACTGACATCGTGTCCTCCAGGTTTAATGTAAAAATGCGGAATGATCAGCTTCACTCCAACAGTGGAAAAAGTGAAAGCGATTATCATGCCATCTATATGTATACCGATTTCTGTGGCATAGACGGGCATCTATCACTTCCGTTTGAATTAAATTGCATTATATTGGTGCAATGTTGCACCAATATGGCGTTTTATGCTCATTTGTACGTCAATCAGCCTAGATTACTTTGTAGCGTATAGCCACCAAATATGATCAATTAGGTGCAACGGGGCTGGTTATTTGTTGAACAAGTGTTTGAAAACCAATAAAACTCGTTTCCATCAAAAAAAAGATGCGCAAACGTCGTGGTTTTTCTGTACAATCCGCGCAAATTTTTCTATCTGCATTTTTTTGCAACAAATCTAACGCATACTCCTTTCCACTGAATTGAAGTAGACGTTGATTTACACAGGCTCTATATAAGCATGAATACCACTGATATTAATAAATTGCGTAACATCGCAATCATCGCCCACGTTGACCACGGTAAGACCACCCTGGTAGACAAACTGTTACAGCAGTCTGGCACCCTTGAATCTCGAGGCGAGCAAGAAGAGCGCGTAATGGACTCGAACGACATCGAGAAAGAACGTGGCATTACCATCCTAGCTAAGAACACAGCGATTAACTGGAACGACTACCGTATCAACATCGTAGACACTCCAGGACACGCTGACTTCGGTGGTGAAGTAGAGCGTGTAATGTCGATGGCTGACTCTGTACTTCTACTTGTAGATGCGCAAGAAGGCCCGATGCCACAAACCCGTTTCGTTACGCAAAAGGCATTTGCTCAAGGTCTTAAGCCAATTGTTGTTATCAACAAAATCGACAAGCCTGGTGCGCGTCCTGATTGGGTTATGGATCAAGTTTTCGACCTATTCGACAACCTAGGTGCAACTGACGAACAGCTAGATTTCCAAGTTGTTTATGCGTCTGCACTTAACGGTTGGGCATCACTAGATGCAGATACTAAAGAAGACGATATGACGGCATTGTTCCAAACTATCGTTGACCAGGTTTCTCCTCCTGATGCAGATATCGACGGCGCATTCCAAATGCAGATCTCTCAGCTTGACTACAACTCATACGTGGGTGTTATCGGCGTAGGTCGTGTTAAGCGTGGTTCTGTTAAGCCAAATCAACAAGTAACGGTTGTTACTGCTGATGGCAAAAAGCGCAACGGCAAAGTAGGCTTAGTTTACGGCTACCTTGGCCTTGCTCGTCACGAAGTTGAATCTGCTCACGCGGGCGACATCATTGCAATCACAGGTCTTGGCGAACTTAAGATCTCTGACACCATTTGTGACATCAACACTGTAGAAGCACTTCCTCCACTTACGGTTGACGAGCCTACAGTAACCATGACGTTCCAAGTAAACACCTCGCCGTTTGCAGGTAAAGAAGGTAAGTATGTAACGTCACGTAACATTCTAGAGCGCCTTAAAGACGAACTAGTACACAACGTTGCACTGCGCGTTGAAGAAATGCCTGATCCGGACAAGTTCCGCGTATCTGGTCGTGGTGAACTTCACCTAGGTATTCTTATCGAAAACATGCGTCGTGAAGGTTACGAGCTTGCAGTGTCACGTCCAGAAGTAATTCTGAAAGAAGTTGACGGCGCAACGCAAGAACCATACGAAACCTTGACTATCGACTGTGAAGAACAGCACCAGGGTTCAATCATGGAACAGCTTGGTCTGCGTAAAGCAGAAATGACTGACATGTCTCCTGATGGTAAAGGTCGTGTACGTATCGACTTTATCATTCCAAGCCGTGGCCTAATTGGTTTCCAAACAGAATTCATGACGTTAACGTCGGGTTCTGGTTTGCTATATCACACGTTCGATCACTATGGTCCGTACAAAGGCGGTATCATTGGTAAGCGTAAGAACGGTGTTCTAATCGCTAACGCAAACGGTAAAGCACTAACTAACGCCCTGTTTAACCTTCAAGAACGCGGTCGCCTATTCATCGGTCACGGTGTTGAAGTGTACGAAGGTATGGTTATCGGTATTCACAGCCGTGACAACGACCTTACTGTTAACGCGCTTAAAGGTAAGCAGCTTACTAACGTTCGTGCATCGGGAACTGATGAAGCGCAAACACTTGTTCCGCCTATCAGAATGTCACTTGAGCAAGCGCTTGAGTTCATCGATGACGACGAACTAGTAGAAGTAACGCCTGAATCTATCCGTATTCGTAAGAAGCTTCTTACAGAAAACGAGCGTAAGCGTGCATCACGTGCACCTAAGTCTTAATAGCTTCTAAGACTTACATTGATTTTGAAAATGCCAGCGTCAGCTGGCATTTTTTTTCCATTTTGCCGATGAGTTTGGCCTGCAATCTTTCAACTCGTGTCTCAACTTACACACCGTCACTTCCTATCAAAAAAGCTGCTTTCTAGCATTATCACTAAAACGTTAGAAAAAGTTTAAATATCGACCAAAGGTTAGTGGTCAAAAGCGTTCAGAGATTCTATGCTTGGAAAATTAGTCCGCATAGATCAATACCCAGCGAGCATTTATCTATGCGGATTGGTACAATAGACTGACGCCTTAACACGTGAGCTAAGTCGTTGTAATATTTACGGCTAATGACCTAACAAAAAGGGGAAGGGTAGTGTTTTCTGTAGCAGTAGTTGAAGATGATCCTATCACGCTTGACCTTATCACTGACGCGTTGGAAACGCAGTTAGACGCCACCGTGTATCCATTTACACGTAGTAAATTTGCAAGGGATTTTTTGCTGCAACAAACCGCAGAATCTATCAGCTTGATCATCAGTGACCAAGTAATGCCGGATTATGATGGACTAAGTCTTCTAAAAACCTGCCAGTCTTCGGGTTTGGACGTTCCATTTTTACTCATTACTGCCGACCCTAACAAAGAGTTAGTGATAGAAGCGCGTAAGCTTCAGGTTACCGGTTTCCTTGCTAAGCCACTCAATATGGAAGAGCTAGTTCAAAAATCGAGAGAGGCGGTGTCGCAGGCCAGCTAAGCCTGTAGGTTGTATTTCATTTTATGCATCGCACGCTAAAGGTGTGCATGCGCGCCAAAAATCTACTTCGTGGTTAACGATGACAATGTAAAACAGGTTAGGACAGCAAAGCGCAATTTACCTTTGGCTTTAACGTGTTAATTTATCTCTATTAAAGTACATTTCGATATAGAAAATTCGGGTTAATTCATCTCACGCCCCTAGTTTATGAGGCGCTAAAATTCTACACTGTTGGCATAAGTTTTTATGCAACAGGATGTAATGTGAGCGCCTTATTCGATAATACCCCTCCCAGAAAAGACACATTTTCGTTTAAATGGCAAAAGTACAAAGGGAAAGACATCATTCCTGCGTGGGTTGCCGATACTGAGTTTCGTTGCGCGCAGCCAATTCTAGACGCCATTTCGGGCCAGGTTGAGCATGGCAACATGGGTTACATACTGCCTGCACATCACGAAGGCGCCATTCAGGCTGTAGTGAGATGGCTTAAAGATAAGCATAATTGGGAAATTCAACCCGAGTGGCTAGTGTGGACACCAGGCGTTGTGCCAGCGTTTAACGTAGCGTGTAAAGCCTATTGTGAACCCGGTGATAAAGTACTTATTCAAACACCTAATTATCCGCCTCTACTGGCTGCCCCAAAACTAAATGGTCTCGAACGGGTAGATATAGGCACGGTAGTGCAAAATGACGACGGCACAAGTTCTGATAATATTTCAGGTGTAGAAGGTGCGCGCTATACGTTAGATTTTGAAGCATTAGAAAGAGAAGCGGCTGATCCTAAATGTAAGCTGTTTATTCTTTGTAACCCAATGAACCCGGTAGGTTCGGTGCTTACTAAAGCTGAATTAGATCGCATTGCTGAAATTTGTAACGCGAACAACGTTAAGCTATGTTCTGATGAAATCCACTGCGACCTTATTCTAGAAGAAGGCAAACAGCACATACCGGCGGGCCGCGAGTCCAACCTTGCTGAAAATAGCGTCACGCTAATGGCTGCCAGTAAAACATTTAATATTGCTGGTTTGGGAACGTCTTTTGCCATCATCCCTAATCGCCAACTGCGTCAGGCATTTACCAATGCCGCAGCGGGCATCGTACCTTGGGTTACTGTATTGGGCTTAGCGGCTACAGAAGCAGCATTCACTCAATGCGACGAGTGGCATCAGCAGCAACTTACCTACTTGCGTGAAAACAGAGATATGGTGTTTAACACAGTAAACAGCATTGACGGGCTTAAAATGCTCAAAGCCGATGCGACGTTCCTTGCGTGGGTAGACGCCAGTGGACTAGGTGTAGAGAACGTCCAGCAGTGGGCCGAAGAGAAAGGCGTAGGCCCGTCACCAGGCATCGATTTTCACAAGGCGGACCATTTCAGAATTAACTTTGGCTGCAGCAAAGCGATGCTCCAGGATATTCTGCAACGCCTCGCCAGCTAAAAATTGGGGTCAGAGTACTTTTTCAGCCCCAAAGTGGGGTCAGAGTACTTTTTGCAGCTACGCTCTCTATTAAAAAGGGCCAAAGTATTACTTTGGCCCTTCTCATATGCAGTTATTTTGTTAGTAACGAAATTTCACTGTTACCTGCGAGTGCACACTATAATGACATACAAAGGGAGAAAATTACTCTGACCCCATTTTCGCCATTTTTGCAGCTAGCTAAATACGCCGATTAGCTTATACAGGCCTAAACCAATCACAGTACCCACTACTAGAAAGCCTGCCAGGTTACTTTTCCATGTGTTTCTAAATTCACCCAGTGCGGTGCTTTTATTCATAACGACCAATAGGAATATGGCAATAATCGGCAGTAAAAGAGCATTAGTCGCTTGAGCAAACAAGATGGCGGGTAGGGGCTTAAAGCCAAGTGCTGCAACGCTGACACCTACTACAATGATGATAAACCATACCGCTTTAAAGCTCTTGCT
This sequence comes from Alteromonas sp. G4i35, assembly GCF_054960375.1. Classification (NCBI taxonomy): domain Bacteria; kingdom Pseudomonadati; phylum Pseudomonadota; class Gammaproteobacteria; order Alteromonadales; family Alteromonadaceae; genus Alteromonas; species Alteromonas sp. G4i35. Next base: position 37,053 of record NZ_JBHNZD010000007.1, read on the forward strand.
TTGCATATCGTCAGAAAGCCCCAGCGCTCCTGTTACCGCATAAGCGGCTGCTAGCGGCGCAGTGATAGCACTGGTTAAGCCTGCGGCGAATAACCCTAATGCAAAAAACCACTGAGCTTTGTCACCTAAAACCGGTTTAAGCTGCTCGCCCATGTTCGAAGCGTCCATAGTGGCAGCTTGATTGAAGAACGCCATCATTGCTGTTGCCATTACGATAAGCGTAATAAGCCCACCCATACTAATAGCTCTAGCAGACTGGTTTCGGCACGCGACGACCGCTTCTTGTTTATCTTGGCCTTTCGATGATTTTGCAACCAGGCTTGCGTGAAGAAACAAGTTGTAAGGCACGATGGTGGTACCAATAAGCGCCAGCACCGTAGTAATGGCGTCAGCGTCCAGCCGCGGAGACATTAACTGACTAAACATCGCGGCGATATCAGGTTTGGCTACTAACAGCGTGATAAAAAATACGCCAGCCATAATAAAGACGAGATAAACCAGTACTGTCTCTATCCACTTGTAGCTGCCCGACCAGAGTAAAACTATAGCGATCGTACCCAAAATACTTGCCCAGGGACCAATGCCTATACTGATAAATGCGTCTAGCCCGATTGCAGCGCCGGTTAGGTTGCCCGATTCATAGGCTGCGTTGCCAATGCCGATAGCACTGACAATAAGCACGATAAAAAGATTCTTTAGCCATGGCTTGTAAGCCATATTTTTCATTGCACTGGCTAGGCCTTGGCCGCTGGCCACACCTAAACGCGCAGCCATGTCTTGCAATACTATGGTTGCGAATATGGAGAAAAGGAGCGCCCATACTAGGTGAAAGCCAAAGTTTGCACCTGCCAGACTTGCTGTAGTTACTGTTCCAGGGCCAATAAAGGCGGCCGCGATGATGTATCCTGATTTATCTTTTGCCATTGCAACGACTCTTAGTTAAGTTTTGCTATCATGACAATAGGTAGGCGAGCACGCAACAGTACCGCTAAACCAATACAGTAACAGATTGGTTTTAAACCTATTGTCGCGTACCCAGTGTAGAAGTTTGTTGTTTACTCTTTACCTTATTTCCCCATTATTTTGGGTAGATAAAAGGTTACAAAACATGCCCTCTACAAAGTGGCCGCGCAGACTACCGTTTCATAAAAGAGAACGCAAATTAAAATAGGATGGTAATGGTGAAAGATGGGTTTCCAATAAACACAATCAGCGATATTGTTTCGCTTCCCAATTTCGAGAATGTGCTTCCGAATGCTTATTATGTAGATGGAATGATCTTTGCCGTTGCTTCCGCGCCTGAAATTCCCATGCCCGAACAGTGGATGCCGTGGCTCATACAGTCTAGTGACAGCCACCTTGTAGACAAAGATGTAGATAAGCTTGCTGATACATTAATGAATGGCCTGCGGGCGCATTTGGATTTTATGCGTCAGGAAAAGTCGCCCATGCCTAGTGAATTGAACGTTGCGATAGAGGTGCAAGGAACGACGAGGCCTTCGAAAGAGCTCGAAAGCTGGCTAAGTGGGCTTTTACACGTGCACAAGCAATTAGAACCTGTGTGGCAAAATGCGTGGAACCATTGGGAAAAGCATTTAGAAAAAAGTAAGGCGAACAAGAAAGACTGTGACAGTAACGAGCCTGAGAAAACAGAACCTGCAGAAGCTCGCCTGTCTCGATGTTTAAAGCTTTTCTCAACGCTTGCTAATATTGAATTAGCCTTGTCTTACAGAAACGACAAACAAGCTGCTCAGCTTGAAAGTAATATAAACATGCTTGTTAAACAGCTTCCTTCGGTGCTGGCAGATTACACTAAGTTGTCAGGAGAGCTAGCAGGCGCGTTACCCAATCAATTTGAAACCTTTAACAAAGTAACCTAGGGGAAAATTTGATAACTGGGAGCTGCAGGAGAAGCAAAAAACAAAAACGCTAATTCAAAATTAGCGCTGTCTTTGTTGTTGATGCCGTTGATTCAACGTGTGTTTAAGCGAAGCGGTATAGCTGTCTAATTCAAGCTTCGCCTTTTCGTATTGCTCGTTAAGAAGCCTTGAAGCAGGCTCCCTCATGAGCGCCTTAAAGGCAATGTCTGTCTGTTTGAGCAAATGCTTGAGGTGTTGATTACTGTCATCCATGTATAGCATTCCGATAAAAACAATTTGTTAAACCCGAGAAACAGCAGGTTCTGGGCGACTATGTGCAATGCTTACAACACTCTCAACAACAAGCTTAAAATTACTTCTCACACTACACAGCAGTACTGGTTCCTTGAGTACTGACTTTTCAATAACTTTGTACGTGCGCCTTTACTATTTAGTTTGGCTTAAACTTTTATAAAGGTTTTACCACAGCTAGGCAAACGATGGCGAGAATGATAAGCACCGGCGCTTCATTTAAAAAGCGATAAAAGCGCGGAGAGTGTCTATTTTCGTCGCGTGCAAATTGCTTCATTAACTTAAACAAATAGAAGTGATAGCCGTAAATAGCAAGAAGCAGCAGCAACTTTATATGAAGCCACCCCGACATTTTAAACCAAGTTCCACCATAGCTGACAATAAGCGCAACGCCGAATGCCAGAGTTAACAAGGCGAATGGAGTAATAAAGAACCACAGGCGGCGCTCCATGACCTTAAATTCGTCTTTTACCACTTGAGATTTCGTTGTCGCGTGATACACGAAAAGTCGCGGTAAATAGAAAAGTCCTGCCATCCAAGCCAGCATGAAAAAGATGTGCAGCGCTTTAAACCATAAAATGTACATACTAATAATGAGCCTTTTGTAAGAAGCTTTGTAAGATATTCCACGTTACTACGCCAATAATATCGTTTAGCTCCTGATCGTAAATATAAACTGCGCCAGAGCGCGAATTTTTAAGGTGTTCGTATACTTCGTGCAGTGTAGACTGCGCGCTAATACCTTCCATTTCGTAATAGTTTAACGCTGTTGCATCGTGTTCCAAACTCACATTGTATTGGACCAGCTTATACTGCACATCTATTTCAAATTTTAACTTCTGAATGACAATTTTTGTTGGATCGCTTTCTAAGTAGTTAATTAACGCTTGCTCCGGCGCATCGTGAAATAGCTTGTACTCAGTATTCATCGCTGCAAGTACGCCCGTTTTCTCAAGCGCTTCACGAATAGACGAGATAGCGTAAGGGAGATTTTGATAATCAAGCTGGCGTATGAAAATAGAGCGGTTGCCAAAGAACTGCGTAGAAGTCACGTAAGCAGGCACAATTACCAACATGGCTGGTAGAATAATTTGCGGGCTGTACGATAGTTCCATAACCGCGGAAAGCGCTGCAAGAGGCGCGTGCAATACTGCGGTCAACATGCCTGCTATGCCTAACAGGGCGAAGCTGTTGGTAAATTCGGGTACGTCAATAAAGTACGACAGTGGCAATAAAAGTACGGCGCCAGCAAGCATGCCAATAACCATCACAGGGCCGATGATCCCTCCTGGAATACCGAGGCCAATAGCAAATACCGCCAAGATAACTTTAAACACCAAAGTAGAAACCAACAGCAGCGCGCCGGGGGAGCTATCAAATAAGTGCTCAACATCGATAAAGTTGGCGCCAAGGGCTTCAGGTATAAACATACCAATGGTTCCGGTAATTAGCGCAGCAAGTATTAAGCGCCACACCATGGAAACCGGCCTGAACCACGTCATCACCCGCATGAGCTGGCTATTGAATAAAACGGCCAGCATGCCTAACAGAATGCCTAGTAGCACCAAGTAAAAATACATCCACTGGCTAAATGCATTAAACGATAAAAACGAAAGCTCGTTTACTTCCCCAAATACAATGCGAGTGAGCACCGAGCCACAGGCAGCAGCCAGCATGACAGGAACAAAAATATGTATTTTGTATTCCCTAAGTACCACTTCCATCACGAATATTACGGCAGCAAACGGGGTGTTGAAGGATGCGGAGATCCCTGCCGCAATGCCGCAGCCTGCAAGTATTCGAATACTGTTGTAAGGCAAGCGAAGCCATTGCCCTAAGAAACTACTGCCTGACGCGCCTAAATGAACGGAAGGGCCTTCTCGACCAACAACGAAACCACCGGCCAGGGCTAGCATGCCTCCAAAGAACTGGTTAATGGTGGTTCTAAATGGAATATGACCGTAATAGTACTTCACTCGATGAATAACGAAGGGAATACCTAAACGGTAGTGCTTGAAGCCCGTAAGAAAGGCGATAAATAGAATTAACCCTACACTGATAAATGGCATGATAAGCCAAACCAACCAGTCATAGGTAAGCACCGACTGAAGCGACGAAACGCCTGTTTCTTGTAGCCATTCTACGCACAGCCGAAACAGTATAATGATAAGCGCCGCGCATGTTCCCCCTACAATGCCCAGCATGCACAACTGAATGGATGTGCGTGGATGAGCTACTTCCTCTCTTAAAGCCTGCAAGCGCATGTTGTGGTACAGTAGATTAACGTAAAAAGAAGCTTACCATAAACACCTAAAATTCATAATGTTTAGAGCGCCTTAGCGCACGGTGTTTTTTGTTGATGTAGATATCATGACGACAGATCAGTTAAAAGAAGTTTTAGGCAACTACAAGTGGACACTGTTAGTGGCGCTTATTATGTTTGCCATGGTTGGGTTCGGCTATAAGCTAGCGCGAATTATTGACGAAGGCGACAGCAAGAAAGTACAGGCTCAGCAAGAAACTATTGCTATTTTGTCTGAAGAAAACCATGCGCTTACTACCAAAGTGAATCAGCTGGAAGTCGCCATGGAGCTTGCCACGCTCGAGACGGAGAGCATTACCAATACGTTAGGCGAACAAAAAAAAGAACTTGAGGCGCAACAGGAATTACTGAGTTTCTATGAACGCGTCGTGGCGCCTGAGAAAACCGACGAAGGTTTTGCCATTGAAGGGGTAGAAGTTTTTAAGTTAAGTGACAATACCTATCAACTTAGGTTGGTTCTGCTGCAGTCTAAACAGCAAAAAGCAGTGATAAATGGCAATTTAGATATCGCCGTAGTCGGTCAGCGAAACAGTGAAGCGATCACGCTGAAATCGGGCGAATCGAGCCTGCTGGCAGAAGATATCAAATACCGCTTTCGCTTTTTCCAAGCCGTTAACGTAACTCTCACTATCGAGGAAGATATAAACCCCGAATCCATTAGTTTTTCTACAACGGTCTATCAATACAAAACCCGTAAAGGCAACTATGAGATAAGCGTGCCGTGGAATGAAGCGCTTTCTGTCGAAATAGAGTAATCGCTGTGGGGCAGCGCTAGCCTATCCGTTAATTCAACCTTTTAACGCATCGAAAGCTTTATTCAAACAAATACCAGTAGCCATAACCCACAAGAAATGCAGGAATAGCAGAGTACACTGTGGCAATAAGCGCTGCTTTGGGTGAAAGCGCAATGGCGGGAAACAACGCGTCGCCGTCATTACTTATTGCATTGCCAAGTTGTGCTGAAAATGGAACTGCGCCATTAAGGTATAAGCTGGTTACCAATATCTGCGGACCGCAACCAGGTAAGAACCCGATGATGATCGCCAGGCCAACTAAGCCGGGACCCATGGATTGAAGCAGCCCTGCAATGTCTAGCCCAAACCAGACAACAGACAGCTCGAACATAAGAAAAGCGAGTACTACCCATGCCAATACAAACTGCGTGTCTAGTGCGGCTTTCTCTTGCCATTTAGGCGGAGGCGGAATTAAATCCTCTTTCGTAATCGAAGCGTATCCGCTTCCCGAACCACACAAAGACCATAGTCCAAGGCTCGAAATACATAACGCGGCACCAATCAGCGTTAGCGTACTTTCACTGATAGCAAGGTAACTGTGTACGGGAAGTTGAAAGGCCAAACCAAGCGCAATCGCCAACGAGGGTAAGCTCGCAATCATCCAGAATACTTTAGAAAGTGATATGGCTTTGTGGCTTACTGTTTTGGGTTTATCACAGTTTTGCGATTGTTGGAGCGCACCATCGGCTTCAGGAGCCTGGTAATTATGAAATTTATTGACCACTAGCCCCGTCATTGCACCCACCGTGACGCTGACGGCCATTACGGTTAAGGCATCTAACGGTGCTTGGGCGAGTAACAGAAATGCGGCATCGCCCATAGTGCTGGTTAGCACTGCTACCACAGCTCCAAAGCTTGTCACACCTCGCGTGTACTGAGTGACAACGATAATAGCACCGCCGCAGCCTGGCAGAGCACCAAGTAGGGCAGATAATCCTACCTCATGTACAGGGTGCGCTTTCATATAATTACCAATGGCTTCGGCCGAAACGCGTAACGTGGCGACGTAATAAAGCGCAAGCGATGCATATACAAACGCTGCCACTTGAAAAAATGCATCTGACAACACCGATAAGGTAATCGCACGGGTGCTGTTATAAGTAAGAAGAATGGCTATAAACAGCGGCATCAACAGCCGTTTATTGGTTAAGTGAGGAAAAAAAACGTTTCTTAATAGGGCGCTAGTAAAAGAAGGTAAGTGCTTATACCGGACCACCGCCTTAGCGCTTTTTGATGTGTGAGACGCCGTATCCATTACAACTACACCCTCGACCTACTGTTATCCATGTTTAAGGCGTGCCTAGGGCCTGTTGACCTTTGGTGTACGAATTTTGGTCTAAATGGAAGCCTTTTAATCGCGAAACAGTCCTGCAAGCCTAGCGGGCTAAGTTAAAGGACTGTGACAAAGAGTAAAAGGCTTCCATAACGACCCCTTCGGGCAGCGCCTTTGTGCCATCTATACTGCGTTGAATGTTCTCGATTTAGAACCACTAAACCGTCAAACATTCGCCTTGTCTAGATGGCACACAGACCGCTGCAAAAATGTACAACAAAGGTCAACAGGCCCTAGTTAAGCACGCCTAGTTTTCGCAACGCCTTAGCTCGAAAGCGTAACTGTGCCTTTCATGATGCCGATGTGACCAGGGAACGAGCAGAAAAACATGTATTCTTCATCTTTGCTTAACCCTTCAACAGAAAAGGTCGTTGAAGTTTGTTCACCGCCGCCAATAATGTCAGTCGCGCCAATTACGCGCTCATCGTCTGGCTTAACGTAATTGTTGTCTAAACCCGCACTCATACCGTCTGTTGCCACTGCTTGTCCGTTGGCTTTTGTTGTCATCACCCAGTTATGGCCCATGGCTTGTTTAGGTAACTGACCTGTGTGCTTTAAAGTCACGGTAAACTCGCTACAACTCGCCGGGATAACAACGTTCGACGTATTGAATTGCATGGCGTCGTTTGATTCCACAGTCACTTCGCATTCGTTAGCAAATGCACCAGAGGCCATAAGAAAAAGGGCTGTGCCACCAAGTAACTTCTTGATCATAAATAATGTCCTTTGAATTTTGGTTAACTTCACCTATCGGTGGAATTGGAAGATCCAATTTTCTTTACGAAAAAGAATAGCACTGGATCATTGTAAATGCTAACAATTATCATTTATATTGAGTGGTATATAAAGAAAGCGCTTTTATGTACATCGAGCTTTTTTGTTTTTTCACGCACAAGGGATGCACATGTCTTCGATACGAAATGCAGTTCAACACGTTCGATTTGGATACAACGACAATGAGCTGAACTCAACGCTTTTAAGAAACTATCTAGATGGCGTAACTTTCGTTGCCAACTTATTGCCAAGTGATAGAGACAAATTTTCTATCTATAAAAATGCGGTTGAGGTGCTTTATGAAACCCTGTGCGATCCGCAGGTCAGTCAGCAATGGCGGCATAGTTGTTTAGAGCATTTGTACAAGCCGTTACTTAAAGCTGAGCGCTACGCGTGTAACGAGAGTGATCGAATTGCGCTTGCGAGAATAAAAATAGACATGAACACCAGAGAGCCTGTTGATCTTTGATGTACAGCAAAGGTCTGCAAGCGCTAGTGCACCATTTTTTATAATTCACTTACCAGGGCCTAGTTTTCTAATGCCACTAGCCCTAATAGGATTCTGATAAAAGCGTGGCAACCACGCCGAAAAACTAGCTATATCAACACAAGGATACGAGTCATGACAGCAACACGCACAGAACGCGACAGTATGGGCGAGCTACAGGTCCCCGAAAATGCACTCTACGGCGCGCAAACTCAGCGTGCCATTCAAAACTTCCCTGTAAGCGGGCAGCGCATGCCCGAAGCCTTCGTACGCGCGTTGATTACAGTAAAAAAAGCCGCAGCACAAGCCAACATGAAACTCAAAGTGCTGGATAAAGATCGCGGCCAAGCGATAGTTAAAGCCTGTGATGAGCTGTTGGCACTTGATGATGTGATGCAGCATTTTCCCGTTGATATATTTCAGACTGGTTCAGGCACCAGCACAAACATGAACGCCAACGAGGTCATTGCTCGCTTAGCCTTTCGTTATTCCAGCGAAGAGGTTCATCCGAATGATCATGTAAATTACGGGCAAAGTTCAAATGATGTGATCCCTACCACCATTCATGTTAGCGCGGCTATTGCATTGTCAAACGAGCTTATACCGGCCGTTGAAAGTTTAGTTCGTACTATTGAAGTTAAAGCAAAGTCGGTAGCGCAATACTGCAAAACCGGACGCACTCATCTCATGGATGCGATGCCTGTAGGCATGGATCAAAGCTTACTGGCTTGGGCTTCTCAGCTTAAGCAGCAGATTAAAACCCTGCGCGCTGTGCAGCCAGCTATTCAAACCCTTGCCCAAGGAGGCACTGCCGTGGGAACAGGTGTAAACGCCCATGCGGATTTTGCTACGACATTTTCAGATACACTGGGGGAGCTGACCGACATTGCGTTTAAGCCCGCTGACAATTTCTTTGCATTGATTGGCTCTCAAGACACAGCAGTGACGCTTTCCGGTGCGACAAAAAGTTTAGCCGTCACCCTTATGAAAATTGCTAATGACTTGCGCTGGATGAATTCTGGGCCTTTGGCTGGTTTAGGTGAGATTGCGCTGCCTGCGCTACAGCCAGGTTCATCGATTATGCCCGGCAAGGTAAACCCGGTTATTCCGGAAGCAGTGGCGATGGCTTCAGCACAGGTAATAGGTAACGATACGGCGATTACTGTAGGTGGGCAGTCTGGGAATTTTGAGTTAAATGTAATGCTACCAATGATTGCCAGCAATTTGCTTTCAAGTCTGTCGCTAATGACCAACAGTGCGACGCTAATCGGCGAGCAGGCGATCGAGGGCTTTACTGTAAATCAAGATAACATTGAAGCTGCGCTTTACAGAAACCCCGTGCTCGTCACCGCACTCAACCCTGTTATTGGCTATGCTAAAGCCGCTGAAATAGCAAAAACAGCCTACAAAGAAAACAAGCCTGTTATTGATGTGGCTGAAGCGATGACAGATATCCCCAGAGGCGAGCTAGAATCACTACTAGACCCGAAAAAACTTACCACACCTTAAGCACTGTGAGAAAACGAAGATGATAAAAAGTGCGATCTATGATCGCACTTTTTTTGTCGTGAAAGAGACGTTTGTATACAAACAGGACGCACTAAAAACTCGCATAATTTACGCTTGATTAAAAACTGCTCAACGATTGGCACGTTCTTGGCTTGTTCTAGGGTTATTATCAGGGTAAAAGGTGTTTTAACCGGTATACAGTTGCTGTATGCGAACGGGATTTTTGATACAGTGACGCAATAAATAAATTGTATAGCTGCGTAAGACAGCAACAGACACTAGCGCTAATAGGTTTTGCTTATTGTCATGGCTAATTGCTATGAGGAAAGTGACGCCTTTTCGGGAAGAAAAAATGACAGAAACTTGCTTTCGCATGAAGGGCACTACGCTCACCAGTATTGTGTTAGAAGTAATAGATTTTGAGCCAGATAATTTTGAAGCTCAGTTATCTCAGAAGGTCGCGAGCGCGCCGCAGTTCTTTACCCGTTCCTCACTGATTTTACATTTGATAAAGCCTTTATCTGCCACAGAGTTCGAGCTGCTGGTGGCGCTATGTCGTCGACTGCAATTACAGCCCATGGCCGTGAAAGGTGAGGTGGCAGAGCTGAAGCCTACCATCAATGATTTGGGGTTAGCCGATGTAAGCCAAAGCAAATTTACAGACAGCGCCCTTCGTTCGCACAAAGCGAATGGTAGTGAAAACAATAACGGAAGCGGCGAAACCCCGTCTCAAACCGCACAACAAGATCAAACCGTTTCTGCGCCGCCAAAAAGTGAACCGGCTTCTGCAGCCGCAACCACGCTCAAACCTGCCAAAGTAATTAACCGTCCGGTACGTTCTGGTCAGCAAGTCTATGCCGAAGGCGGAGACTTGGTGGTAACGGCTTCTGTAAGCGAGGGGGCTGAGCTGCTTGCCGATGGTAATATTCATGTTTACGGCACCCTGCGCGGCCGCGCGTTGGCAGGCGTAAAAGGCAATACGGGAGCCCGTGTATTTTGCCAGTCGTTAGACGCGGAACTTATTTCAATTGCAGGGCAATTCATTATGCACGAAACCGTGAAAGGTGAATGCTGGAAGAAACCTGCACAAGTATATTTAGAAGAAGAAACATTACGTATAGAGCCGTTGGCTTAATGCTTTGTACGCACTAATAGGAAAGAATAGATGGCAAAGATTATCGTAGTAACCTCAGGAAAAGGTGGTGTAGGTAAAACTACATCGAGTGCAGCAATAAGTACGGGACTTGCGTTAGCAGGCCATAAAACGGTAGTGATAGATTTCGATGTGGGCTTGCGAAACCTAGACCTTATCATGGGGTGTGAACGCCGCGTTGTTTACGATTTTGTAAACGTCATTAATAAAGAGGCCTCACTTAAACAGGCACTAATTAAAGACAAAAGAACGGAAAACCTTTCCATTCTTCCGGCATCACAAACTCGCGATAAAGACGCGCTTACCGTTGATGGTGTGCAGGCCGTATTAGATGAGCTTAAGAAAGACTTTGAGTTTATTATCTGTGATTCGCCAGCGGGGATTGAGCAAGGCGCACAGATGGCGTTGTATTTCGCTGATGAAGCCATTGTGGTTACTAACCCTGAAGTATCGTCTGTACGTGATTCAGATCGTATTTTGGGTATTCTTCAAAGTAAATCGATGCGCGCAGAAAAGGGCGAACCGGTTAAAGAACACCTTTTATTAACCCGATACAACCCAAGTCGTGTTGAAAGTGCTGAAATGCTAAGTGTTGCAGACGTTGAAGAAATTTTGGCGATTCCACTATTGGGTGTTATTCCAGAATCTGAATCGGTGCTGAAAGCATCTAACCAAGGTCAGCCGGTTATTCTTGACGAAGAAGCTAATGCAGGACAAGCTTATGCTGACGCTGTAAAACGTCTGCTAGGCGAAACTGTTCCACATCGTTTCCTAGAAGCAGAGAAGAAAGGGTTCTTTAAGCGTCTGCTAGGAGGGAAGTAATGGGAATTTTCGACCTGCTCAAAAAGAAGCAAAAGCCAAGCACCGCAGCGGTCGCCAAAGAGCGGTTACAAATCATTGTTGCGCACGAACGTAAAAAGCGGACAGAGCCTGATTACTTGCCAATGATGCAGCAGGAAATTATTCAGGTAATTCGCAAATACGTGACGATTGCTGACGATCAAGTATCAGTACAGCTAGACAATAACGATGATTGCAGCGTACTGGAATTGAACGTGACTTTGCCAGACAGCAATAACTAAGGCTTAATCGCTTAATTAGTTATGGCTGCCTGCCAGCGTTCTTTCACCTTAGTCGCTCATTAGATCTTCATCGACATCTAGTTGTTTGGAGGCTAGCGCGATTAAACGCTCATCAAGTGGAGGCGGAGAGATATCTACGCCTTCACTGAGTTTGTCGATAACGGCGTCAAGCACGTTAACCCTTGCTTGCCACTTAAACTCTCCGTTAATTACATGCCATGGCGCACAACGCGTGTGGGTGTACTTGAACATGTCATTTGTAGCTTCTACGTAGGCGTTTCGCATCTTACGGTTATGCAAGTCTTCTTCGGTTAACTTCCAGCGCTTGAAAGGATTGTGCAGCCGCTCTTCAAACCGCTCCCGCTGTTCCCTTGACGAAATATGCATAAAGAGTTTGATAATACGAACCCCGCTGTCACTGAGCGTTTTCTCAAATGCGTTTATTTCTTCATAACCGCGCTGCCATACCTCTTCATCAACCAACTTATCTACTCTTTCTACAAGCACTCTTCCGTAGTGTGAGCGGTCAAATATTTTAAGTATGCCAGGGGAGGGGATGTGTTGCCAAAAGCGATAGAGAAAGTGTTTGTCTTGGTCTTCTTTTGCGGGCTTTGCCACAGGAAATACACTCACGCCACGAGGGTCTAATTTCTCAGTAATACGCCTTATAGCGCCGCCTTTCCCTGACGCATCCCATCCTTCAAACACAATAAGTGCTCGTTTTTTCTGATGAAAGTAAGATTGCTGAACGTGAAAGAGTTTTTCTTGCTGTTTTACTAACGCGTCTTTGTATTCTTCTTTGCTCGTAAAGCGAGACTGGCCGAAATCGTCAAACAGCACTGGGGTGGAAGAAGGTAATTGGAAGTTGTCGGTTGTACTCATATGCCGCCCCTTTATTCGTGTATCGTCAATATTTTAGATATGTTGACCACACTGCTATTTTCTATCTGTTAGTGTTAACTAGTTTACTTAACTTTTCTATCTCAACGTGTCACTTAACAGAAATGCCGTTAATGTGCAGTAACTTGAATCGTTAAGTTTTGCCCCAATAATTGCTAACTATCCGCAAGTATTAGATAATTGCGACCAAGCACAAAGTGCGAAAGCACGAGGTTAATGTAGAGGTGGGTATGTCTGTAGAAACGGCGTTGCCAATTGAGTTTTCAGACGCTGCAGCAGCGAAAGTGAAAGCCCTTGTTTCAGAAGAAGAAAATCCTGATTTGAAATTACGTGTATACGTAACAGGTGGTGGTTGTTCTGGCTTCCAATATGGTTTCACGTTCGATGAGAAGGTGAACGAAGGCGATATGACCATTGAAAAAGACAGCGTAACTATGGTTGTCGACCCGATGAGCTTACAATACTTGGTCGGTGGCATTGTCGATTATGTAGATGGTCTGGAAGGTTCACGGTTTTTAGTTCAAAACCCAAATGCCACGACGACTTGTGGCTGTGGTGCAAGCTTTAGCGTTTAAGGGCTTAAGCTATACACTACTACGCTTTTTAAGCGTTGAACGTTCAGCTTTGAGCGCTTGATGTTAATACGATAGGCATACATCGCATCATTTTGTATGCCTGTCGGTTGTCTTGTTCTCAACACTTCCTTTTATTTTCAAATTCCGGCTACACTGATTTCATAGAACGACTAAGGTTTAGGACAGCGTTTATGAAATTATATGGCTCCACCACTTCTCCCTACGTGCGCCGCATTCGCATCGTACTTGCGTCTACAGAACATGAATTTCTTAATCTTCAAATTTTTTCAGGTGAAGATCGCGAGTTGCTCGCCTCTCGCAACCCTACGCTTAAAGTGCCTTGTCTTGAAGATGACGGCCAAATGATTTTCGACTCTCGCATTATTTATAACTACCTTGCCGATAAGTTTGATCACGAAGGGTTAAGTTGGGAAGAAGAGAATCAACTAACCCTGATTGATGCAGCTAACGACTCCTTTGTTCAGCTTATGCTGCTGAAACGTTCAGACATTGATATTAGCGAAGACAAAATGTATTACCGTCTTCAAAACGAGCGAATTGAAGCTGTGTTAGATGCGCTGTCAAACCAGCTTGATGCGGGTGGATTTAGTGGTTGGACTTATCCCGAAATCTGTTTGTACAGCATGATTGACTGGGTACTTTTCCGTGAGCTACACAGCATGAAGGATTATCCTCAGCTGTTATCGTTTCATGAAAAGCACCATGATCGCATTGAGATAACGGCAACTGACCCTAGAATTTAAGCGTCAGCGTAACTAGCTACAGACAGGCTGTATTTTAGCCTTGAATGGATGACGAGAAGGGCTATTTAAACACTAATAGCCCTTTGCAAAATCAAACTGATAATTAAGCGATTCACCGTTGATGTAACGCAGCGCATTCTCTAAAAACACGTCGGCTACGTCGCTTGGCTGTGATTCCGCTGCAGTGTGAGCGGTTACTGAAATACGAGGGTGCTGCCAAAACGAATGAGCGGGGTCGAGAGGCTCGTTACGAAAGACGTCCAATACTGCATGGGCCAATGCGCCGTTGTCTAAAGCTTGCAAGAGCGCATCGTCGTCAACCGCACTGCCTCGCCCTGCGTTAATAAATACACTGTGGGGTTTCAGCGCACTAAAAAATTCGTGAGAAAGCATGTTTTGCGTAGATGGCGTGTCGGGCATTAAATTCACCACGTGGTCACATGCTCTGGCAAATGCTTCGATAGTGTTGGGTGTATAAACAGCATCGGCACCTTCCAGTGCTTGCCCGCTTCGGGTTAAACCCACAACGCTCATACCCAATGCGTGAGCAACGGGGATCAATGCTTGCCCAATACTGCCCAGTCCAGCAATGCCAAGCGTTTGTCCATTTAGCGGCATTCGCTTTGATGCTTCCCAAATTGGCTGAGCGGCACGCTGGTTTTGCTCAAAAGCCTTTACGTTTCTGGCATGCCCAAGCAAGTAAGCAAAAACATATTCCCGCATTAGCTTACCAAAAATTCCCTTTAGTCCGGTAAGTATGTAGTTCTTCTTATCGGCATTTAGAAGGGGAGCATTGCCTGCCCAGGTAGACTGACACCAGGTGAGTGCTGAACATGTATCAATAATTCGAGACGCAAGGTCGGGGTCTGCAAGCAGTACCGTAACGGTTTCTGAATTTACATCTTCAGGGCATTGAGCAATTTGTTTAAGTGTTAAAAGCGGGAGACCATCAGCGCCTATGAAGTCGTTATTATCTGCTATTCTTTGGCGAATCGCGTCGGCAATATCATTCGCCTCATCGCTTAAAATAGTCAGTTCAATCCTCTTTGAACTCCTTGCTGTCATTTGCTTAACACTCCTAAAGTAAACTTTTCTTTCCTCTGTCTGACTGCACAATCGTAATGCCAATTGTTCTAAAAATGTGATTTAAGTTTTACATTTTTGTAAACAGTGTTGGTGTCATGTACATGCACCTGAAGTCAATTTGCAACGGAATCGCTATGCAGTCAGAAAACAAATTCCAAAACTCAACAGATGTTGATGTAACGCACGCTAAGGTGCTTTCACCTAAGCGTAACACGACCCAAGCCGAAACAACGCAGGCTTTAGTTGAGGAACAATTATCTCATTTCGGTATAAATGCTGAGAGCGACTACGGTAGGGCACTCGCCAACACCGCTCATCACTTATATGGTGCTCAAGCAAGCGTTATGCAGCTATGGGATATTACGAGTAATACGCTACAAGGACTTGATAAAGAAGACAGACTGGCATATTTCAACGCTAAAAAGTTTCTGTCTTTTCAAATTGCGAAGATACTGGATACGCTGCAAAACCCATTTCGTGCCACGTACCAAAGTTTGTCGAGTGGCAATGGCTCGCAAGGGCACTATCCACTGTTCGACAATGTCACGGCACTTTTTTCTGCAACACCCGTGGTGGTAAGAACAGCGACTTATGTGTATGCCTGTACTGAATGGGTCGACGACGCGTTTCAAGGCAAAGAATTTACTCACCAAATTTATTCACGTCTGTTAAACCCAACGAATATTTCCCTTGCTAACGCCATTGTGGATATGGAAGCGGGTCCTTACGCTGCCGAATATCTAGCCTGGAACTTCAACTCGGGCATGGCTGCCATTGATGCGTGTTTATCAAATGTTCTTAGTCATGGCGATGTACTGATTGTTTCGAGGAACGTGTACGGCGGAGTGTACCAGCTACTTCATGATTATTTCGCCCGCAGCAACCGAATGGACATACAGATTGCGTGGTTTGACGGTTATGACGCACAGAGCTTTGCAGAGTTCATGCAGCAAACTAAAACTGAACATGCGTCGCGCTTGAACAATGGTGCGAAAATGCACGTGTATTTAGAGTCGCCTTGTAACCCACATGGTTACGTATTGGATGTGCCTGGGATCTGTGAATTAGCGCATGCACAAGATGCGTTGGTAATGTTGGACTCCACCCTTGCGACACCTGTACTGCACCAGCCACTTCAGCATAAAAACAAAGCTGCACGACCAGACTATGTGATCCACAGCTACACTAAAGATTTGTGTGGTAGCGGTGCTACCACAGCAGGCGTAGTTATTGGCGAAGGGCACCGCATGTTCCAGCCAAAAGGCAGTTCAGCAAATGGTGTTGATTGGTCACAGACCATGTTTTGGGATGTGTACTACATCAAAGGTGCGTTCTTAGATTCTGAAAAGGCCTTTGATGTATTAAACGGCATGAAGACCTTAGAGCAGCGCATGATGACCAAGGTCATCAATACGCAAGTGTTTACTGCATTTTTGAATGCCCACGATCAAATTCGCGTTAACTGTCACGCACTGCCTGAACACAGTAATGCCGGTTTGCGTGAAAAGCAGCATACACACGGCTGGCCGTGCACTTTATTCACGGTTGATATGGCGCCGGCAAACCTGCCTCGCGATGTATTTGTGCGGTTCTTCGATGCCCTAGAGCCTGCATTCAGCCACCAAGTGAGTATTGGCCAGAATAATACGATAATTTTATGCCCGGCGCTGACCTCTCACTCTGAGCTCAGCTCAGACGAGCAGAAGAAAGCAGGGATAGAACTGACGACTATGCGTATTGCCATGGGTACCGACAACGTTAAACAGCTCATTGCCCACTTTATGCTAGCCGCCAAACATTTTATCGAGCCTCATGCTCCAGGATTTTGTGAAAAGTTTATGGCAAATGCCGACATCGACAATCTGTATTTGTCGGTAAGTGAAAGAGTAAGTTCACAGCACTTTGGCAGCAAGGCCAGTATGGATTCACTGATGAAAGGTGCATAGGTTCATTTTTTAGCTCAAGAAGTTGCTTTGAGCTGTCGATAAAAAATATTGAGGATGTTCTCCTTCTCCCGGGCCTTTCCTTACGCGGGCTCGGGATTTTTTTATTTATAGCAAAGGTAAATGACGCTAGAGCGCCTAACTTTTGTTATAAGGTAAGATAGACACAGATCTTTAACGTCAAAGAATATCTAAGGCAGCCTTATGCACGAGTTTAAAATTGATGTAACGCTAGATGCATCATTGCCCTTTGTTTTTGCAGCATTTCACGAGCCTGAATATCTTAGTGAGTGGTTTGCACCGGGCGATTGTTCGGTCACACAAATCATGAGTGATTTCAAGGAAGGCGGTCGCTATCGCATAAAGATGATGGATCCCAGCGGTATTGAAATGTCATTAACTGGTGAGTATGTGACTATTTTAGCGAACGAGCAGCTGTCGTTTTCCTGGGCGTGGGAAGATGATATGGAAGAGTCGGTGATGACATCAGTAGACATTCACTTCGAAAAGACCGAAGAGGGGAATGTAAGGTTGGTGCTCATTCAGCAGGGCTTTCTCAATAAGCAAGAGTGCGATCAGCACAACTACGCGTGGATGTCGTGTCTAGAAAAACTTGCCGTATTAGCCGCTAAGAAAAAGTCGTTTAACTAAGGCCATACTAAAATAGTGAGAACGCGTTAGCATTACGCATCGTGTTATTTCAAATAACGCTTTTGAAAAGGGCAGAGCGCTAGGCTCTGCCCAAAGACAATTAGGTCAGCGAAGTCATCGCGTCCTTCCCACTCTTCTCGCGGTAGGTTTCAAAATCGTTGTAGCCTTCAACACCACCTCCGTACCACGACGATGGATCGTCAAAGGACTCGAGAGGGTAATTATGCTTAAATCGTGTCGGAAGATCTGGATTCGTGATCCAAGGCCTTCCAAACGCAATCATGTCACCATCGCCATCAGATAAACGTTTCTCGGCTTCTTCTTTGGTGTAGCCACAGTTTCCGATTATCATACCGTCGAATAGTGCTCTAAACTCAGCAAGGGTCATGGCTTCGCCTCGTTCATGGAAGCCAAAGGCCAAGCCATCCATTACGTGTAAATAACCTATCTCCAATTTGTTTAGCTGTTGGGCAACAAAGGTAAAGGTTTCACGAAAATCATCGGCCCCCATATCGTTAAATACACCGTTTGGCGATAATCTCACGCCAACGTGCTCCTTATCCCACACGCTCAATACTGCGTCCATCACCTCGGCCAAAAAGCGGTAGCGGTTATCGACACTACCACCATAATTATCGGTGCGCTGATTGCTGCGGCTATCCAAAAATTGATTGATGAGATAGCCATTTGCCGCATGAACTTCCACACCGTCGAATCCGGCTGCCTTGGCGTTAATGGCAGCTTTTTTGTAGTCTTGTACTGTGCGTTTTATATCGTCAAAGGTCATCGCCTTCGGCACTTCGTAGGACTTCTTGCCTTTAGGCGTGTGAATTTCGTCCCCTTCAATTTTTATTGCTGATGCAGACAGGGGCAAATTTCCATTGTGGAAATCGCTGTGTGATGCGCGTCCAGTATGCCAGAGCTGCAAAACGATTTTTCCCCCTGCCTCGTGCACTCTATTGACCACCGAGCGCCAGCCCTCGACCATTTTGTCGGTATAAATTCCAGGGGTATCAACCCAGCCAATGCCTTCTTCTGAAATGGCCGTTGCTTCAGTAATAATGAGCCCTGCATCTGCGCGTTGTACATAGTGATCGCCCATAATTTTATTGGGTATGCGATCGGCGCCAGCTCTACCTCTCGTCATAGGGGCTAATACCATGCGGTTTTGCAATGTATTCTCTGCCCAATCAAACGAGCTAAAAAGTACTGAGTCTGTCATTCTTATTCCTTATTCAACGTAGAATAGATTGATGTTGAAGCGCTAAGCGTATTGGTGCTCAAAACGCTATAAGATAGTAGTTAATACAGAGATAGCGAGAAGTTGGATTGGTAGAAAGTTGTCCTTGAAACTAATTAAACACAACGGCAGGGAATGGCATCGGTTTGAAAAAAAGCGCCCGAAGGCGCTGTAAAGTGTATTGCAGGGAGAATTAAAGTATCAAAGCCGCTAGGTTTACGTCGAACCTTAGGCCCAGAACAATCGCATCATCAAGTGCCATGGCTCTGTCGCGCTGTGCGAATTGGTCGGGATTGATAATGTAGTGAACGTTCGGCTGAATTCTTACGTGGTCATTGAGTTGATAACCATAACTTAGCTCTAACATGGTTTGGCTGCTTGCTGGTGTACCAACCCCGCCGTTTATGCTTCTTAATATACGCTGATCCTCTAGCGCTTCGTCACTGTACTGTTGACGGGTAAATACGAAGCCAATGGTATCGTCAGGGCGTGAGGCCAGTGTGCCTCGTAATACAAAGCCCGCTTTTATATAGTAGTCTTCAATCAGCTCGCCCGATGTACCGGTTAGCACGGCACCGAATAGTGTTAATCCTTCTTTCGTAAGTGGATTAGGACGTGTAACAGTTTGTTCAAAACGTGCGAATATACCCGAACGACCGTTTCTAACAGCGTAATCATTGCCTGACTGAGCCGCATAGTTGCCCTCCTCATCAAAGACTGGGTCGGTGTAGTCTGCGCCATCGTACCAACCGCCAATTTCGTAGCGTCTTGGAAGTTCGTCATTGTCCCACGTAGTTTGATAGCCCAGAGTGAAGGGCACAACAACACCTGTAGCCTCATTAGTCGCCCAGTCGAAGCCGTGATCGCCTAAGTCTTGATGACTGGTGTTATCTTCATAGACGCCGGTATGAAAGTATGTTTTTTGCGAAAGCCAGTATTTCGCATGGCCACCCCAACTTGAAACCGGCCACCAAGTAAAGTTACTGGTTCTAAATACAAAGGTTGGGTTCCCACAAGCAGCATTGGTTTGAAAGTACTGACAAAGTTCAGAGCCTAAAAAGCTGATATTCGCTACTGTGCGGCCACCTTCCAGTTCTAAATCGCCATCTAAAAACGAGGAAGAAATCGTAAACCGTGCAAGACGGGTATTTTGGCCGCCAAAGATTTCTTGTACGGACGTACTGTTACCAATGTAGTGCTCGGCTAAGTTTTTGCCGTGTCGGTTTGTCATGGCAATATGAATTTTGGTGTCTTTCCAGCCCGCTAGCGTATTTAAATCTAATTCCCCACCTACAAAGAGCTGACCAGCATAGGCACTGCCTCTGCGTTCACCACCGTCAATATTGGTGGCTGACTCACCCGTATAACTTGCTTGAAAGTCAAACGCGTCTTGAAACTTACTTTGTGATGCTGACGCAGTGGCGGCAACAATGGCGGTGCTTGCGAGGAGCGCTGTTTGCAAGCCTGTCTTACATCCAGAAAAGCGACGGGTAACTGTAGGTGTTTTCATCATTATTCTCTCAATTAAAAATGTTTATCAACCGCAGCTTGTTATAAGCGTGTGACTGATGACATCTACGCATTTGTTGCTAACTCCTTGTTGACGCGAGATAAATCAGAGTTAGCTAACGTTACAACGCGTTAACATATGCTTGTTTTGAACGAAATCTAACTAACCTTTGTTATTAAATCAACCTTGTTTATTTATTTATTTTGCTACATTTGTGTGTTTTTCGTTAATAGTTGGGGGATGCGATGGCGATATTTCAAGGTGAGTAGAAAACGTTCAGTGAGGCGTGCTATCTAGGTTATGTCATTGTCTATTAAGAAATTTTCAAAGGCGCTTTTATCCGTTTAATAACAGTCACGCATTGTCTGTTAACGGCCGTCTACATATAAAGTCTAATTTTTAACGCAATTTGAAATAAGTAAATCAAATTGATTTATTGACAGAGGTAAAGAGCAATGCTTAAATTGGTTAACTAATTTTTTACAAGCGAAAGGCCGTTCTCATGAAAAACAACGCCCCTTTGGTTTCCAAAGACACATTGATTCCCTTTGTATTGTTAACGATTTGCTTTGCTGCATGGGGTGTGGCTGCGAACATGACAGACCCTTTGGTAAAGGTATTTAGTAAAATATTTACCATGTCGTCTTTGCAATCGGCATTGGTTCAATTTGCCTATTATGGCGCGTATTTTTGCTTAGCCATTCCTGCTGCTTTTATCAACAAGCGCTTTTCTTATAAAACAGGTGTATTGACCGGACTGGGCTGCGCGGCCGCGGGGGCATTTCTGTTTTATCCAGCCAGTCAAACCATGACTTACGGTTTTTTCCTTGCTGCACTTTTTGTATTGGCTGGTGGATTATCCATTCTGGAAACGTCGGCGAACCCTTACGTCATGGCGATGGGAAATCAAAAAAGTGCGACACGCCGTTTAAATCTAGCTCAAGCATTTAATCCCGTTGGTACTAATTTAGGTGTGTTTTTGGCTGCAACACTTATATTGCCAAACCTGAATCAGGCATCCGCACAAGAGCGTGCCGCCATGTCGGTAAGCGAGCTTAAAAACGTGATAGGGGCTGAGCTTGATGCGGTAATGCTTCCTTATGTAGGTATGGCATGTGTACTCGTTTTGGTTTGGGTTGCAATCTTCCTGATCAAAGCGCCAATTCAAGAATCGGTTGAGTCTAGTGTGGAAGACGTTAAGTTGGGCGCTTCGCTTAAGCGGTTAGTAGCCAACAAGCATTATCGGTTTGGCGTATTGGCTCAGTTTTTTAATGTCGGAGCACAAACGTGCGTGTGGACCTTCACCATCCAATATGCAATGAAAGCGACAGGTGGCAACGAAGTGAGTGGTGGTGAAATTTTACAATACAGCATGATTGTATTTCTAATTTCTCGCTTCGTGATGACGTGGGTTATGCAGTACCTCTATCCAGCTAGACTGCTAATGATCATGTCACTGATTGCCATGGCGCTATGTATCTTCATGACACAGTCTCCTAATTTAGCAGGCGTAATCGCATTGGTATCTATCTCTGCCTGTTTGTCACTCATGTTTCCAACGATTTACGGCATTGCGCTTGAAGGTCTGGGGGAAGACACCAAGCTAGGCGCAGCAGGTCTTGTGATGGCGATTCTCGGCGGTGCCATTATGCCGCTCTTCCAAGCCGCCATTATTGATAGCGCAGGTGTTGTTGTATCATATATTGTTCCAGCTATTTGCTTCTTGCTTGTAGGTGGCTATGGCTACTTCGACATGCGCGCCAAAAAGAGCAGCGCTAAGCCTCAGTCTAATATAGACGCAGATGTCCTTAAAAAGATGGAAATGGGAATAGCTAAGTAGTATTTCTTCAGAAACGTGTACGGGGCCAGTGATTCTATCACTGGCCTTTTTTGTATATTGAATACGTTATGTATTCCACTTTTTTGAGGAATGCACTCAATTAGTTAACAGCATTTTTTCACCGTATTTTCATCAGTTTAGTGCATGTTGAATATAACTGATTTTTCCCCTTGTATAGCGCAGAACACCTGCTAAAGCATGAACAGCAATCGTATAATTCACCCCTGACAATTTGGGAGTAAAACGTATGCTGGACTATGTGCTCATTGGCATAGCGGTAATGGCATTATTGGGTGTGGTATTTGAAGAAGTGCTACACGTGAATAAAGCCAAAACCACATTATTTTTCGGAACATTCGCATGGATCCTTCTTTTCATAGATGCGAATAGGGGCCCTCACCTAGCAGAGCTCAATGAACATCTCATAGAAAACATAAGTGAAATATCCACCCTCTGGTTATTCCTTGTAGCGGCAATGACTTTCGTTGCTTACCTTAACCGCAAAGGCATGATTGAAAACATGTTAAACATTATCATGCCGCAAAAAATAACCCTCAAAAAACTCATATTCTTTACCGCTATTTTTAGTTTTTGCTTCTCCTCGCTAGCTGACAACATCACAGCGACCTTGGTGTCTATTGCCATGGTTTTATCCTTGGGTTTGCCCTTTAACCAAACCATGCGATTTGCCGTGCTAGTGGTATTTGCGGTGAACTCTGGGGGCGTGTCGCTAATAACCGGGGATGTCACCACGCTGATGATTTTCTTGGATGATAAGGTCACTATAACTCAGTTGCTCTTACTTATTATTCCTTCACTCACAGCAGTACTATTTCTAGCGTTACTGTTGAGTATAGGTATGAAGGGGGAGGTTAAAATAAAAAAAACACGCCATGAACTTAGGCCGGTTGATTACGTAATTGCGGGAATATTCCTGTCCACTATTGTACTGACGTTAATTGCCAATGTGCTTTTTGCTATTCCACCTATGCTTTCGTTTTTAGCGGGTATGGCGGTTATGTTTTTAGTGGCAACCTTTATGGGAGAAGAAAAATATGATGATCCTATCTTGGACTATATTCGCCTAATAGAATTCGACACGCTTCTGTTTTTCCTTGGGGTGTTGCTGCTTGTCGGAATGCTCGATCACATTGACGCATTGGGCGCACTTTTACATGTATATAGCGTAATGCCTTCAACAGGAGCCAACTTTGTGATGGGGGTGTTGTCTTCCATGATAGATAATGTGCCATTAACTGCTGCGTTGTTAAAAGCGGACATTGCCATGTCGACAGCTGAGTGGATGGCGTTCACGTATGCAGTAGGCGTTGGGGGCTCGTTACTTATTATTGGCTCATCAGCAGGTATTGTTACCATGAGTAAGGTTAAGGGCCTGACGTTCGCCAAATACGGCAAGTTCGTGTTGCTTCTTCTTGCAGCGTATAGCGTGGGTTACGCGCTGGTATTGGTAATGGCGAATTTGTTTGTTACGGCAAGTTAATTGGTGACGTTGCTTTTATAAACAGAACCAATAAAGCGTTTGAGGGCGATAGCCTGTCGCCCTTACGCTTTTTTATATAACGCTCCGAGTACCGTTGCTTTCGAAGCCCCTGTGACTGCAGGCACATTGCCTGGAATATCATTCATATACGCATGTGCAAACCACGCAAATGCTGCGCCTTCAACGTGCTGTGGATGGATGCCCAGAGCATGGCTGTCTGTTACTACATAATCGCTTAAAGCATTGCTCAAGTTATGCATTAATGCTTTATTGAAAGCGCCACCGCCACACACTATAACTTCGCTTTTTGCGCCTTCTCTATTTGTTTTAGGAAAATGCTTCACAATTTCCTGAGCGATAGTGCTACCTGTTAGCGAAAGTAGGGTAGCTTGCACGTCTTTAGGGGCTAAATTATTGTTCTTTTCTTCGCTTTGCAGCTCTGCACTAGAAGGGAAGTAATCGGCGAGCGCATTGCTTAACCAATTAATATTGAAATACTCTCTGCCAGTACTTTTAGGCGCAGGCAAAGCGAAGTAATCATCCAGTAAGAGCCTGTCTAACAGACCTGAGTGACAATGCCCTGACGCAGCCCATGCTCCATCTTCATCAAAGCTCTTATTTAAATGAAGGCTTATCCACTGATCCATCAAGGTGTTACCGGGTCCGGTATCAAACCCTTTAGGTGGCGAAGCATCTTGTTTTGGCGCAAGCAGTGAAACGTTTGCTATACCGCCAATGTTAACGAGTGCCCGGTGTTTATCATCACTGGCAAATACTGCATTGTGAAAAGCGGGCACTAAGGGAGCACCCTGACCTCCAAGGGCTATATCTTTGCGCCTAAAGTCGGCAATAACATCAATGCCGGTAAGAACAGCGATGGTATTAGGATCGCCTATCTGACAGGTGAAGCCGCGTATGGATGATTCTGCAAAGTGTGCTGACAATACATCGGAATTCGGATGATGACGTATGGTTTGGCCGTGCGAGCCAATAGCCGTAATATCCGAAGGATGTAGGTTGTTTTTCTCAAGCAGCGCTAAGGTGACCTTTGCAAAGGTTTCAGCAACCAGTCTATCAGCGATGGCCAAACTATTAAGTTCATCAGGACCTTCACTACAAAGTGCATTGAGTGCAGTAAGTAATTCGGCAGAATAAGGAATTGAATGGGCGGCGAGGGTGGTGCAAGACGTTTGCGAGATGTCGCACAGGACGGCGTCGACGCCGTCCATGCTAGTACCTGACATCAGGCCAATATATTTTGCCATTTAGTCGTCGCTATTTCATTGCAAGCATAATGCGCTTGTTATTATCTAGCTGCTCTTGGCGTATTGCGGCAATTTCCATAAACCTTTCTTTCTCTTCCTTAGCAATAGGAAGCGCCTTCGGTAGCTCAACCGTACGAGGGTTTCGGTGAACACCATCCACTAAGAACTCATAGTGAAGATGGGCGCCAGTAACCATTCCTGAACTACCTAAATAGCCCACGGTTTGGCCTTGCTTAACCGTATCTCCTACCTTAACTGCACGCTTTTTAAAGTGAAGATATTTGGTCGTGTATTTCTCGCCATGCTGAATGAATACATGGTGACCGTTATATTTATCGTATCCGGCTTTAATTACCTTACCGTCACCCGCAGCCATAATTGGCGTACCAACCGCAGCAACATAATCTGTACCGCGGTGCGCTTTCCAACGCTTTTGCACGGGGTGGAAGCGAGCTTTTGTGAAGTTAGAGCTTACATATCTAAAATTCACCGGCGCACGTAAGAAGCTCTTACGCATACTGCGCCCTTCAGGCGTGTAGTATGTGCCATCTTCGTGAAGAATAGCGCTAAAATGCTCGCCTTGGTTGGTAAACTCCGCTGCAATGATGTCGCCGTAACCGACAAATTCACCGTCGATGTATTGCTCTTCGAATACTACGTTGAACGTATCGCCAGAACGGATCTCAATGGCGAAGTCGATATCCCAGCCGAAAATACCCGCCAAATTCATAATTTGGTTGCTGGTTAAGCCTGCATCACTGGCGGCGTTCCAAAAGCTTGAGTGAATTTCACCTTGGGCGAAGTTGTAGCGAATGTCTACATCTCGCTTTTCAAGCTCAGCGGTTAAGGCGCTGTTCTCATCCGACGATTCTGGACGTACAAACAGGGTTTCAGTCGAAGACAATTTGTACTTTAGCTCGCCGAAGCTGCCGTCTTTATTCGCTTTAAACGATAGTTCATCGCCGGGCAATAAAGTAACCAGCGTTTTTGTTAGCTCTCCTGCCTGCGTCACGTTATATACATCACGCGAAGTGAAGCCAGCACGCTTAAATAGCTTTGCTAATGTATCGCCACTGCGCACCTTGTACGTCTGCCATGAAGATTCTTCTTCACCAGAAAATACGTTGGTTGACGGCGCAATATGAAGCTCCACCGGATAGCGGACACCCGCATCCAGAATGTGTGCTTCTTGATGGCGACTGGCTTCTACTGGTTCACTTGGAAAAAGAATAAGCCCACCCAGAAATAAGCTAGCTACTGCTAACCCAGTTCTGTGCTGTTTCGGTAATTTTTTAAATAAATTGAGCGCTTTAGAAGCGTCTAATTTCTTTCTCATACTACTGCCCACCTGAGAAATGTTATGTGCACAACACTATTCACATACGTTGCTTAAAAATGCAACTTTTCTCATTATATTGTTAGCGCAAATTGTTACACCCAATAGCTCTTATCATGAAGACTATTTCTTGAGTTTACTGAATACAGTCCCCGTTAATTTAGCACTCTAATTCTACGTTAAAAACTGTTGGGTTTAACAACATGACTGTTTGTAATCCGTTTTTTGACGCGCAAACCTTTTAATGGTTCCGTTGTACGCGTAAAATGCCCGCCAATATTGAATATACAGTTTTTTTAAGAGTGTGACGTACAAATGAAAGATTGGCAAACAGCGCTAGCTGAGATTAAACGGGGCGTTGATGAAATACTCCCCGAAGAGGATTTAATTGAAAAACTAAAATCCGGCAAAACCCTTACTATCAAAGCGGGTTTTGATCCAACTGCGCCTGATCTGCATCTTGGTCACACTGTGTTGATCAACAAGTTGCGTACATTTCAGCAACTAGGCCACAAAGTTGTTTTTCTTATTGGCGATTTTACTGGCCTAATTGGCGATCCTACAGGTAAAAATGTAACACGCAAGCCTTTAAGTAAAGAACAGGTATTAGAGAACGCAAAAACGTATCAGGAACAGGTGTTCAAGATCCTTGACGAAGATAAAACGGAAATACGTTTTAACTCAGAGTGGATGGATGGCCTTGGTGCGGCGGGCATGATCAAACTTGCTGCAAGTCAGACCGTTGCTCGTATGCTAGAGCGCGATGACTTTAAAAAGCGTTATAACAACGGTCAGCCAATTGCTATTCACGAGTTTCTGTATCCGTTAGTG
Organism: Alteromonas sp. G4i35; assembly: GCF_054960375.1. Taxonomy (NCBI): domain Bacteria; kingdom Pseudomonadati; phylum Pseudomonadota; class Gammaproteobacteria; order Alteromonadales; family Alteromonadaceae; genus Alteromonas; species Alteromonas sp. G4i35. The sequence goes on from NZ_JBHNZD010000007.1 coordinate 64,121, forward strand.
CAAGGTTGGGATTCTGTTGCGCTAGAGTCAGACGTTGAATTAGGTGGTACTGATCAGCGCTTTAACTTGCTAATGGGTCGTGAGCTTCAAAAAGAGCAAGGCCAAAAGCAGCAATCTATTGTAATGGTTCCGCTTCTAGAAGGTCTAGACGGCGTTCAGAAGATGTCTAAGTCTTTGAACAACTACATTGGTATTACAGATGCGCCAAACGATATGTTTGGTAAAGTGATGTCTATTTCTGATGATTTGATGTGGCGTTACTATGACCTTCTAAGCTTCCGACCGCTAGAAGAGATTGCTGAGCTTAAAACTCGCGTTGCTAACGGTGAAAACCCACGTGATATTAAAATCATGCTGGCGAAAGAAATTATTGCACGCTTCCATGACGACGCAGCGGCAGAAGGCGCGCATCAGGACTTTATTCAACGTTTCCAGAAAAACGCTATTCCTGACGACATGCCCGAGCTTGAAATTGTATTGAGCGATGAAGGTATTGCCATTGGTAATTTGTTGAAAGAAGCTAACCTTGTAGGTTCGACTTCAGATGCTATGCGCATGATTAAGCAAGGCGCAGTTAAAATTAACGGCGATAAAGTGGAAGACACCCGCTTAGTAATCACCGAAAAAGGTGAAAATGTGTATCAGGTGGGTAAACGCAAGTTTGCGCGTATTACGCTAGCCTAATGTTTTTCTGATAGTTTTTGAAAGCCCGCTTAGTTAAGCGGGCTTTTTTTTGCCTGAAATATAAGTACTAGTGGATAGTAGGGCGATTATTTTTTTAGAAGGCCCTAACTACTCATACAAAGTTAAGCATCAAGCCAAATTTGAAAGTGGGGGATATTGGCTTTAACGTTTATAAGTAATTGTCGTTAAACGTTTTTTTATTTTTCTTACTTTTTTTTGAAAAAGTTTGTCAGGATTTTGCAATCGCTATCGTCTATAGGGGAAAAATCAATCAATGAACCCAACCGTACGATAAGCAGTTAACGCGTAGCAGGCTGGGATGAAACAACAGTGAAACTCAATACTAACGCTTACGCAATGCAAAGGATAAAAACATGACAACGGTAACTTCAACTCGTGCAACATACCATCAGGCCAACAAGAGCCTTCCTGCGAAGGAAGCGTTCATATGGCTGAAAGAGGGGGGGCAGCTCTTTATAAAAGCACCTTTCAAATTATTGGGGCTTTCTTTTGTTACTTTATTTGCCGCGGGGCTCATTCAAGCGCTAGCAGGGCCAATTGGCTTAGGCATATCGAAATGGGTAGGTCCGCTTCTGGCTACCGTAATGTGGTTGGCCATTGCCAACTTAGCAGAGAACAACAAGCTGAGATTGTCGGGCGGTACCCTGCGCTCATGGACAAATGTCGCTTTGTGGAGTTTGACCGGGCCAGTGATCGCATGGATCCAATTTCAAATTGGCGCTATGTTAATGGGCGCAGATGCAGTGGCGGCGTTAGCAAATGGTGTTGTAGTAGATGTACCCGCTTGGAAGGTCGGGCTAATGATGGGCTCGGCAACACCACTAAATTTACTGCTTTTATTTGTACCTATGTTGCTTATTTTAAAACATCGCTCAATCCCAGCATCTTTTAAAAATAGTATTGCTGTAGTAGTGGGCGCTTATAAGCCGATGTTGATAATAGGTGCCATGATTTTCTTAACAGTTGCACTTGCGCCCTATACTTTCGCATTGTCGGGATTAGTGTTTGGCCCTATTGTTTCATGTATGTGCTTTATTGCTTACCAGCGCTTATTTCGCTAATCAGCTAGGAAGCGTAATTCAACTGCTCACTTAAAGCGTGGAATTAAAAAATAATAAAAATGGAAATGCAGTGAAAGAAACCATTCAAATAGAAAAACTGCTTAGTGAATACGCGCCGCTCATGGCGCGTATTGCGGCAACATTTGAGGCTAATAAATCACTTCAAGATGAGCTGATACAAGAAATGTCACTGGCGGTTTGGCGCGCTTTTGAAGGAGCTTCAAAAGACAGTGGTAGTGGCTTTCGCGGTGAGGCAAGTGTGAAAACGTTTGTTGCTAAAGTCGCACATAACAAGGCGGTTGATCACGTGATTAAAGAGCAGCGGCGTCAAGAGTTTACCCGTGACGGCGAGTTTGATTCTTCTCATACAACCAGCGCCAGCTCATCTCGGGATGTCACGTTACAAGAGAATGCGATTGATCTCATGACAGGCTTACGTCAGCTAGAAATAAAGTACAGACAGGTACTGGCATTGCTTTTAGAAGGTTTCAGTCAGCTGGAAATAGCTAATATGTTAGGTATCAAAGAGACTGCCGTCGCTAAGCGAGTAAGCCGCGCCCGCCAACAGCTAACGCAGATAATGGAGCAACAGCCTTGAGCGATAACAAAAAATCCTTGAGCGATAACAAAAAAGCCTTGAGCGAAGAAAAATTAAGTATGGCCGAGAACAGCACGCAAATGAACGAAATAGATAAGCAACTCGCTCAGTGGCAAAGTGCCTACAAGGATGCAACCCCTTCAGTAGATACAGATGCACTGATAAAAGAAACCAAGAGCGCAAGATTTAAACTTAAACTAAAAGGTGCCGTTGATTTGGTGCTCGGGCTAGCGGTTTCTGTGTGGTGTTTAACTTTGGTGTTGTTCGAGCCACTTAGCACATATCAATTTTTGCTTTTCATGGTACTTACACCTATTCCCGCCGCTTTCGGGGCATGGGGATATTGGGTAAGGCAAAAACAGTGGAAGATCCAGACGTTAGACGTTCAGTCAATGTTGGCGTTTAAACAAAACCAATTAAAACAACAATTACATTACTGGAAAATTAGCCTCTATGGATGCTTGGCTTTATGGTGTGGATTGCTGGCACTCGCCGTTTTTAATGTACTGATGTTTAACGCCTTCACGCTGTGGGGAACACAGCTTTTGATAAACAGTGTGGTCGTTTTTATCGTATACCGCCGGTACAAAAAGTTAGCCGCCGACTTGCCGTCGGCGCTAAAGAAAATAGAAGATATGAAATAGCTGAAACTAATAGTCTTATAATTCCAGCATTGGTACGAAGCCCCCATAAATAAGGCGCTTACCGTCGAAAGGCATGGGGTTTTCGTTTTCCTGCATTCTTGGATCTTCCATCACCTTTTTCCAAGCAGTATCACGTACTTCTTTTGAAGGCCAAAATGCAATGGAAAACACCACGGTTTCATTTTCTTTGGCTTTAACAGCCATCGGGAAAGACGTGACTTCCCCTTCAGGGACATCGTCACCCCAAGCTTCAAGTATTTTAGTCGCACCATACTCTTTAAAAATATCGCCAGCGAGTTTGGCGTGCTCAATGTATAACGCTTTATTTTCAGTGGGAACGGCTACAGCAAAGGCATCGATATATGACATGAGGTGACTCCGTCAAAGAATAGATACCTAAAATAGCCTAATTTATAGACAGCATGCAATGCTTAACTTTAAGGTGAATCGTAATTTATAACCATTACTAGCGTTCAGCTATTTTCGCCCATTGGTACAAGCCATGCAGTGCTAGCCTTCTTGCTTTTGCAAAGGGGTAGGTTTTCAAAGGAGAACGATAAAGGGGAAGCGATAAATCGACGTCATTGCTACCCATCATACGTTGAGCAAGTCGTTGCCCTGCAAACGCGGCAAAAGAAACGCCCGAACCGCAATACCCCATGGCGTAACCGATATTACCGCTAGAGCGGTTAGAATTGTTGCCGCTAACCTCATTGTCGATAAATATCCGCGGCATGCTGTCTAACGATACACTTACCCAACCACTCCAAAAATAATCCATGGCTATACCGCTAAGTGAAGGGAAACTTTTTACCATAGCGCGGTATAGTCGCTGTTTCTCTGACGCGTTATCTGCATCTTTACCTTTTACGGCACCACGACCGCCGAATAATAATCTGCCATCTGGCAAAACACGGTAGTAGTATTTCATCATCCGTGTATCCATAAAGCTCATTGGCGTGGTTAGGCCAGACTTTGCGCGCTGTTCGCTACTCAATGGCGCAGTGACAAAAATGCTCGATTGAACAGGAAATTGCTTATTGTCTACGCTGTCATGAAAGCGCTTTGGGGTATAAGCATTAGTAGCAATGAGTATGTGTTTGGCCGAAACTGACCCGCTTGGTGTTGCGACAACATATCCGGTCTTGTGCTTTTCAATACGAATGGCTGGCGAGTCGTAAAAAAGCGTTGCTCCAAGCTCCTTTGCTACTCTTGCATATTCGCTTACTAATTTTAAAGGGTGTAAGCATGCACCCTTTAGCTCAACGCCACCATACGCCCCTTCAATACCAAAGCGCGCAATAAGGTCTTTTTCACTAAGTGGAGAGCTCGGCACATTGAAGTGTGACTCAAGATGCTTAGCACTGGCACAGAGTAGTTCGGCTTGCTTTGGGTTATGCGCCAGTTTTAAATAGGGTCCTTCTACCAAATCGACCTGCATATCAAAGTCTGCAATACGTTGGTTAAGCAGGTGTACCGCGCCATCAAACTCGCCCTGCATAGCTTTGGCGATGTCACGACCCCACTTGTCCTCTATGGCGCTTAAGCTCAATCGGCCGCTACCCGAGAGGATAAAGCCTCCGTTGCGGCCCGCACAGCCAAATCCCGGTGAATTCGCATCAAGTAGCGTGACTTCTTGTTTCGCTTGAGCAAGTGTGATGGCAGCTGAAAGACCGGTATAACCACCACCAATGATGAGGTACTCAGTGTTTACCTTCTTGTTTAAAGGCGGCAGTGTTGGTGGTTTGTGTGTGGCATGCCAGTAGCTGTTTGCCGCGGGTAACATTGATGAAACTCCGCGTGAAATAAGAGGATCGTAGGTCATAGAATAAAAACGTTTTTACCTTTGGCGTACTTATGGGGCTTGAAATTGAAGTAGCATTTCCGCACCTTCACACTCGCAATAACCCTCGCATACAGGGCAATCGTAGCCTTCATGAATAGATGCGTAGCGCCACTTATTAGGGTGCTTCTTTATAAGCTGCCCCCCATTTTTAGTGAAGTACTTAAATGCGCTGTTGCCCGGACTTGCCAACCAAATATGTGCTAAACCCGCTTCTGCGCCTTGAGTTTGCGCACATTCAATCGATTTACTTAATAGTCTGCTGCCAATTCCACAGCCCTGCATTGCGGGGTCTACCGTATTACATTTGAAATAGCATACGGTATTTGGATCTACTGGCCAAAGGGAAGGGCTGCACCACTCATCTGCTTCCCATTGCGTATGCGCAAAGGTGAGCCTGAAACCAACAACTTTTTGTTTGTATAGGGCTACCCAGCTAGCATTAGTATTGCCAACAAAGCTCTTTGCATAGTAATCAGCAAGTAGCTCGTTGGTTAGGTAGTTATCTCCGTGCACGTGATTACCAAGAGCAATCACCCCTGCAAAAAACTCAGGCGCTAGAGACTCGTAGCTGATATCACTTTGAATTATGTGGCTCAAATGATTTGTGGGCTTCATACTTTTTCTTTACGCGGGGCGTTTTTCATCCCGTCAAGGTGCACATCCAAGGCTTCAACTGATATCAATATTTCTCTTACCGACATCCATAGTGAATACAGAAGTGATACTAAACTTGCAGCAAACACCCAGTTTCCTACCTGTTGATAGGTGAGGTATATCGCTAGCATGGATACTACACAAAGAAAAAAACTACCCACACCTGCTATTTGCATTCGCTTAATAAGTTGAATACGTAATCGAAGGTTTTTTATTTGTGCTTGAGTATTCTCATCTCTCTCTTCTTTTGAAAAGTTTCGGATAATAGTTGCAAGCGTTAAAAAGCGATTGGTATAGGCTAGAAGCAATAAAGAAATCGCCGGAAATAACATGGCCGGAGTAGCAATATCTATTTTCATGGGTGTTTCATACAATCGTCGAGTAAAAAGAGTGTATCACAGGGGCTCAGTTACACACAGTAATCAGCCAAGAGGTTGAACTTACAACATCTTTAGTGCCAAAGACTAATACGAAGGAGAAGGCGGAATATTGAGTCTACATTCGGTCAACTGTCATGCCAGCGGCACTCCAGCCTAACATATCGCCTTCTAAATGCATGACTTCAGAAAAATCGAGTTCTTCCAATACTTTCATTGCCAGTTTGGCTCTTCTGCCTGAACGACAATAAATGATAATAGGCTTGTTTTTGTGGCCTTCTAATTCGCTAAGGTAGTCATTGATATTTTCATGGGGCATATTTACTGCGCCAGGAATGTGACCATCGGCGAATTCTTGCGGAGAGCGAACATCAATAAGGAGCCAGTCGTTGTTAGCAACTCGCTCGATAAGATATGGTGATGCGGCAACAGAGGCTTGCGCGGTCGCTTTCGCTGTGCACTGAAGCGACACAAACAATGCAACACTGATAACAACTAGAAAACCCGCAACAACAATCCGCATGAATAAAAACTCTTACCTTTTTATAGAAGATTAGAACCTGCTCTTATTCTGTTACACAAAGGCGCTTAAGTTGAGCCAAGTCGGTGTGTATCAATTGAAAACAGCCCAGCAGGTCTAGACTTAAGTATAACGCTTATGCGCTTTCTTTAATACCTTTACAGAGTACTTTTAGTTCATTTATTAATCGCAATGAAAACCTACTGGTGACGTCTGGATCCACAACAATTAAGGGGGCTTTGAGGAAAGAGCGATGATCACGCCAGAATACCTCAAGTTCTGAATGCGTACTTTTAGATGCCGCAATGAGTGCATGAGGTTGGCGAGTGAGTACATCTTTTAATGCGACTTGAGGATAGTCTACAGGACTGTCTGCAAATAATGTTTGAGCACCACACACATTCAGCAGTTGGTTACCCCACGCGTTGGGACCGATGGTCATAAGTGGAGCAGTCCACGAATAATAAAATACTGGTATAAGCGAGGATTTGTCGTATTTACTTCGAAGTTCGGCTAGTTCGTTGAGAAAATCATTGGAGAGCTGGGTCGCCTGCTTTTGCGTATTTGTAAGTGCCCCAAGCCTTTTAATTTCGCTGGCTATATCAGTGATATTTTCGACCTTACTGCTAAATACGTTTAGACCCATCGAGGAAAGCTTATGGATATCTTGCGGCTTATTGCCTCCATCCCATGCAAGAATTAAATCAGGTTCTAACGCCACAATGGTAGCGATATCGGCACCTTGAAAATCCGCCACCCGCTTAATATTTTTCGCGGCGTCAGGATAGTCGCTATAGTCGCTTACACCTACAAGGTTAGGGCCTAAGCCCAAACTAAATGCCCATTCGGTAAGGTGGGGCGCAAGGCTGACTATCTTTAGCTCGACGGAATTTGATAAGGCGCTTGATTCCGAGCTTGGTGCAACATCGGCAGAAGCAAATTGATCTGAATGAGCTAGGTGCTTTGTCTCGGCATCTGATTCTGAGTTAGCAAATGTGAGAAGAGGTAAATAGCTTAAAATTACAAAAAAAATGGTTTTCATCATAACTGCTGTTTTCATTAGGCTACGGCCATTGCCAGCATAGCTAACGATGCGAAGGCGCTAACCGCAATCATGGCATGAGTAACCGTATTTTTGGCTGTCAACATGTGAGAGTACTTTACCTCGTTAGCGCCTCCCACGCGGGTGTATCGAATCTTCTTGTTGGCATAAATTGCTGGGCCGCCGAGTTTAATATCAAGCACACCGCCCATAAGCGCAAGCAGTAGCGAGGTTTTATCTTTCACTGGGGAGCGCTTTATGGCGCGAAACCCTTTAATAGGATGGCTGACCAGTAGTGTTGCTAGACCACCAATGACCGCGGGCGGCATATTAAGTAAGTAAACAAGATTACGTACGGGTTTGGCAAAGAAAGTCATTGCAGGGGTTCGGTAATGCCACTGCCAAGATGTGAGCAAAAGCAATCGATAAATGAGTGCGCCTATGGGGCCTGCCACTACAAAGTAGAAAATGACGCCGCAATAAAGATAAAGAAACTTCAGCCATAGCGATTCTATCGCGGCTTTGGCAATTCCTATATCGGAAAGTGAATCGCATTGACGTGCAGTAATGGTTTGCGCCATTTCACGTGCGAGGGATTTTTTATTTCTTCCCACACTCGCCAGCACTTTTTTGTACTGTTGACGCTGGTAACCGTAGTCGAGCAGTGCGACAAGAATAATCGCCTCAAAGAATACGGGGTATTGGGCCATGTACACCAAGATGGCAACACATACTACCAATGGCGCAAGAAGAACTAGGGCGGCTAATGAGCCTGAAATATAGTGCTGAGACCTACCGTATTCACGAGAGGGCACCACTTTGCGCCCCATTTGCTGAACGAGGTAGCGCATGAGCGTTAATGGATGAGTACTTTGGGGCCAGCGCCATAATGCGTCAATGGCGATAGCCAGCCAAAGTACGAATAGCGACTGGTATTGCGGGTCGCTAATTACCTCTGTCATCTTATTTCGCGAGGGCCTTAATCATTGCCATAACTAATTGTGCTGAGTGTTTAGCGGCAGTGTCTAGATACTCTTTAAAGCTCACTGACGACGTTTTTCCTGCAATATCCGACAATGAACGAATGACAAGGAAAGGCGTGTCGAGCATATGGCAAGTTTGACCTATAGCTGCACCTTCCATCTCAACCGCTTTCATGTCTGGGAATTTTTCACGCAGTTCTGCTACAGCTTCGTCGCTACCGATAAACGCATCGCCCGTACAGATTAAACCTGTTGTCGACCGAAGCGACGTAATGCCTGTGGCAGCACTACGAGCGGCTTCCATTAACCTTGTATCGCAACGGAAATCTTCAGGCATACCTGCGCATTGACCGAGCTTGTAGCCAAAATGGGTTAAATCGGCATCATGGTGAATAACGTGACTGGCGATCACTAAATCACCGATGTTTAGATTCTTGTCGAAACCTCCGGCAGAACCGGTATTGACAACAGCATCAGGGGCGTACTGTTCGATAAGTACAGTAGTAGCAATTGCTGCAGCCACTTTACCAATACCGCATTTTACTAGCACCACTTCTATGTCGTTAAGTGTACCTTCGTAAAACGTCAGGTGCTTCCACTGGGTTTCTTTTACATTCCAAAGTGACGCTTTAAGTAGCGCAACTTCTTCGTCCATTGCACCTAAAATACCAATTTTTTTCATAACTTTACCGACGGTGTTGAGGGAATTTAACGCGTGAATACGCTGCTGAAAGCGTTAATTGTATAAGGAAAACGGGCAAACTGACAGAAAAATGCCTCTGTTACCGCTATTTGAGAGTAAGAAAATAGCAAAGCAACAAAGGCCAGGGGAAGTGGGGTTATGTCTTAAGCTGCAGCTGGTCTGCTTGAACGCACTGGGCGAGTCGGGCGCTTTGGTGGCTCTGGATTATGCGTTGGCAGCTGTGCCATTTTTTGCTGTAAACGGCGATAAGGAATGAGTTTGTTTTCCAAACACTCGCGAATATCGTCAACGGTATAACCAGACTTCACTTTAATTCTTGCGTGAGGAAGGCCGGCAGCATCAAGTGCTCCGGTTACAAACCAGTCTTTTTGTGATTTATAACCATCTTTGCCTTGGCTATGAACTAAGTCGATAGCAAGAACAGGACTCATGTCGTGTTTATCTACTAATACAAAGTCGAGTTGTCTGCTAGAAGCTCTGCTGATGGCTTGGCTTGCCGTCTTTTTATTTGCAGACTGGCGAACCGCCACTAAATCGTTAAGACGCACACGGCACACTATGCGAAACTCTCTTCCCATAGCCTGTTCGATAAGGTTTAAAAAAGAGTGTTCAACGGGGGTGAACAATTGCGGCTTTCGCCTAAATGGAAATGCGACACCGCCGTCTGACAACTTTATGGCACCCAGTGCAACGACAATAAGTAACATCATTAGAATAATTGCCAATTCCATCGTAACCCTCGCAAATATCAATAGTTAAAGCCCACGGAATGCGTAATAAAGAAGCCCGCTAAAGTGTTTATATCGAAAAAAGCTTGGGCTCCGTTTGCAGTTTGAGCGTCATAAAAATGACACTCACTGTTACCGTGGAGTAGTTATTGATGATTTTGCAAAGCAGATGCCAACATGAGTAGATTTTTTAGTTGTCTTGCTAAAAGGGCTCATTTCGTTGTGGATGTAACAAGAATATCCACTTGAGAGCCAGTATTATCTGGGCTGATTATTACTCTGACCCCTTTATCTTCTGAGGATAACAACGTGCGGCCGCTAACTGGCGTGTGAGTTTTTAAAGCGGGGTGCGCCGTTTGGTAAACATTCAGTAATTCACTCGGGGAGCGAGGAGAGTGGTAAACCATTACTGCTGTCTTGCTTTCGTCAAATGCTTGGCATTGTCTTGCATCATCAGAAATCTTAACTTGCTGAAAATCAGAAGGGCAAGACATGATGCTTGGCTTACTAGGTGAAGAGTTGACGCTTTGTTTCTTAGTTTGGTTGTTAACTTGCGCATTTAATGAAGCGTCAACAGCAATGGTATCAGCTAAGCTGGCATTGCTCGCTGCTATCGCCAGTGTTAGACAAAATGTAAGTTTCTTAATGTTTAAATGCTGCATAGATAGATTCTTCACCCGATGTGCGATGTCTTTAATTGCTTAAACGATAGTAGAGTCGTAACTCTCGCGCTTCAACTAAACCTTGGTCTATTAACGTATATTAGTGAGGTTTTTCGTATAGGTTTTGGTTTAAAGCATCACTTCATCACTACAACTCTATTACTGGTCATAAGGCGTGGTCAGTAATTGATACAGCGCATTTGTTCCACTGTAAAAGTTCCCTATACGTAAGTTTTCATTAGGGGCGTGTTGATTGTTATCAGCATTGACTAATGGAATAAGAATTACCGGCTTCTCTATACTGTTTACTAGCGGTGCGGTTGGAACAGTACCCCCCATCATTGGAATAACTACAACCTTCTCATCGCTTACAGATTCTAGTGCCTTTTGCGCCCATAGACCAACTGGCTCATCGAGGGACGTTTGTAGTGCTGCAGTGCCGGGGCTAACTTCTATAAGAATGAGTTTTTCATGCTTTAGACGGGTTTCTTTTGATGGCAATTCGTCCACAATGTGATATCCCTTAGCTGTTATATAGTCTTTTAACAGCTTAACTTGTCTGGACGAGTGAGCCTCTTTTGTAGTTCTAATATCGATGGACGCTGTAGCGCTAGCCGGAATGATTGTCCTTACTGCTGTTGTGCTTGCAGCGCTCAATCCATTGATATTTAGAGACGGAAGACTAATGGATTCATAGTAGTTGCCACCTACAGACTCTGACTTTGCTACCCCAAGGCGTGCCAATAGTGCAGTTTCATCAATAGGAATGTCTCGAAGCACCTGTTTTGTTTCTTCTGACAGAGGAGCGTCTCCGTAATAATTAGGAATAGTCACCTTGCCATTTTCATTTTTCATCCCTGCTAAGAGTGTTGAGAGCATAAAAGCGGGGTTTTGAATGTAGTTGCCAAAGTGCCCACTATGGCTATCAGAATTTGGTCCGAAAACAGTGAGCTTAATCAGTGTCGCACCGCGATGACCGAAAACCACGGTAGAAGCGTTGGATGGATGCATGGGACCGTCTAACATTACTACGGCATCTGCAGAAAGCTGCGCTTTGTTTTTTTCTATCACTTTTGCGAGGGTAGGAGAGCCACCTTCCTCGTTTGAATCAAGGAGCACTTTGATATTAACTGATGGCGTCACCTTATTCGTCGAAAGTGAGTTTATGGCTGCTAGTAACATCATAATTGGGGCTTTGTCGTCAGATGCCGAGCGCGCAAAAATACGCCAATTAGGGTCATAGTCTTTATCGAGTAAAGAGAGTGGTTTTTCAACCCAGCTGTCATTTTCTTCGATTTTTAGAACGGGCTGCCAAGGGCTGTCTTGTTCCCACAACTCAGCGTTAACCGGTTGACCATCCATATGTGCATAAAAAAGCAGGGTAGGGGCATTTTTCCCAGCTAGCATGTAATCAGCATACAGCATCGGCATGCCGTTGTTTTCCAGCAGCTGAGTATTAAAACCATACTCGCTGTATTTCGTTGCCGTCCAACGCGCAACCTTTTCTATATCAGTTGCTGATTGCGTTGCAACGTTGGGTAGCGTGAGATATTCCAAGTAGTCTGCGAACACTGCTTTAGCCGAGCGAGTGGTAAGTGCGTTACTTTCCTCTGCCTGGGCGCAATATGAAACGGAAACTAAAAATAACCCGTAAAGTAGCCCTGTCCGCAATCTCATGATGTCATCTCTTTATTCAATTATTCTATCTAATGTAAATCGTATCTCTTTAGTTTTAAATAAAAAAAGCTCGATAGCAGAACTATCGAGCTTTTCGTGAATGGACAATAGGCCTTAGTTAGCGAAGGTTAAACGCCAATATAGTCCATAATCCCTTCTGCGGCTTTACGGCCTTCGTCGATAGCAGTAACAACCAAGTCACTACCACGTACCATATCGCCACCGGCAAAGACTTGCGGGTGAGAGGTCTGGTAAGCAAATTTGCCAGCAGATGGCGCGCGTACGCGACCTTTTTCATCAAGCATAATGCCGAAGTCAGCAAACCATGGCGCAGGGCTGGGCTGGAAGCCGAAGGCGATAATTACCGCGTCAGCTTCTAGTACGTGCTCTGAACCCTCTACTTCAACAGGGCGGCGGCGTCCATTGGCGTCAGGCGGCCCCATTTCAGTTTTAACCAGCTTAACGCCACACGCTTTACCATTTTCGTCTACTGCGATGTCTAGAGGCTGAAGATTAAATTTAAACTCAACCCCTTCTTCTTTTGCGTTAACAACTTCGCGGCGAGAGCCCGGCATGCTTTCTTCGTCACGGCGGTATGCACAGGTAACTTGGGCAGCGCCTTGGCGGATTGACGTGCGAACACAGTCCATCGTGGTATCACCACCACCTAGTACTACTACGCGCTTGCCTTTCATATCAATGTAATCAGCAGGATCTTTTTCAAGGCCCATTACGCGATTGGTGTTGGCGATAAGGAAAGGTAGCGCTTCGTGAACGCCTTCAACTTCTTCGTTATCGAAGCCACCTTGCATAGACTTGTACGTACCCATGCCTAAGAAAACAGCATCGTATTTATCAAGCAAATCCTGGAACTGTATGTCTTTACCAATTTCAGTGTTAAGTACGAACTCAACACCCATCTCGGTAAAAATTTGGCGGCGTAGCTTGATTACGTCTTTCTCTAATTTAAAAGACGGGATACCAAATGTAAGTAGGCCACCAATTTCTTCGTATTTGTCGTAAACAACAGGTTTAACGCCGTTACGAACCAGGATATCAGCACATGCAAGACCAGCTGGGCCTGCACCTACAATCGCCACTTTCTTGTCGGTCCATACCACGTCAGACATATCTGGGCGCCAGCCCATTTTGAATGCTGTATCGGTAATGTACTTCTCAATACTACCGATAGTCACTGCACCAAAGTCATCATTCAGCGTACATGCACCTTCGCACAGTCTGTCCTGAGGACATACGCGGCCACATACTTCAGGCAAGCTGTTGGTTTTATGAGAAAGTTCCGCAGCTTCTAAAATGCGGCCTTCGTTCGCCAAGCTTAACCACTGAGGAATGTAGTTGTGCACTGGGCATTTCCATTCACAGTATGGGTTACCGCAGTCCAAGCAGCGATCTGCTTGGCCTTCGGTTTGAGATTGGCTCAGCGGCTGATAAATCTCCGCGAACTCTTGTTTACGAACCATGATCGGCTTTTTAGGCGGATCGATACGTTCAACATCGACAAATTGATATACGTTCTTTGCCATAAACTAAATCCTCCTACTGAGCCTGAATGCGTAATTCAGCACTTGAACGACTGATGTGACCAAGCAAGTTTTTCACATCACTGGTTTTTGGCTTAATAAGCTTGAAGCGTTTCAGCGTTGCGGCGAAATCAGTAAGCAACGACAACGAGTGCTCGCTTCCTGTTTCTTCGTAATGCTGATTAATTAAGCCACGTAAGTGTTCAGCAAGAATTGCTTTATCTTCAATTGGCATTACATCGACCAGTTCGGCATTCACGCGGTTATCAAGGTCGTCGCCATCATCCATAAGATAAGCAAAACCACCTGTCATACCGGCACCGAAGTTAACACCAACCGGACCAAGTACAGCTACGATACCGCCTGTCATATATTCACAGCCGTTATCGCCAATGCCTTCAACTACGGCAATAGCACCAGAGTTACGTACGCCAAAGCGCTCGCCAGCACGGCCAGCAGCAAACAGCTTACCGCCTGTTGCACCGTAAAGGCAGGTGTTACCCATAATGGCACTGTCGTGGGCGTCATACGAGATATCGCGCGGCGGGTGGATAACAAGCTTACCGCCAGTCATACCTTTGCCCACGTAATCGTTAGCATCGCCTTCAAGATGCATGTGCAGGCCGCCAGCGTTCCACACACCGAAGCTCTGACCTGCTGTGCCAGTAAGTTCAACTTTAATCGGTGTATCTTCAAAGTCGTGGTTACCGTGATGTTTAGCAATTTCACCTGATAGCAATGCGCCGACAGAACGATCCGTATTGCGGATAGGGTATTTAAGAGTAATAGATTTACCGTCAACAACCGCTTGCTGGCCGTCTTTAAGCATCTGCGCGTTCAACTCACCTTTATCGATAGGTGCGTTAGTCGTTTGCGAGCAGAATAAGCGCGTATGATCGCCTGCTTTAGGCTGCGCTAGTAACGGAGACAAATCTAAACGGTTTTGCTTAGCGGTAATGCCATCTAAAACTTTAAGTAGCTCTGTGCGACCAACAAGGTCGTCGAACTTAGCAATACCCATAGACGCCATGATTTCACGTACTTCTTGAGCAATAAACTTGAAGTAGTTCATTACCATATCAGGTAAGCCAATGAAGTGGTCGTCACGCAGTTTTTGATCTTGCGTTGCAACACCGGTCGCACAGTTGTTCAAGTGGCAAATACGCAAATATTTACAGCCTAACGCGACCATTGGACCTGTACCAAAACCAAAGCTCTCAGCACCTAAAATACCGGCTTTTACTACGTCTAAGCCTGTTTTCAAACCACCGTCGGTTTGAACGCGTACTTTATGACGTAAGCCGTTTTCAATCAGCGCTTGCTGAGTTTCAGATAAACCAAGCTCGAACGGACTACCTGCATACTTAACTGATGTTAGCGGGCTTGCACCTGTACCGCCGTCGTAACCTGAAACGGTGATAAGGTCGGCATAGGCTTTCGCTACACCCGTTGCAATGGTGCCAACACCCGGCTCAGATACTAACTTAACGGATATAAGTGCCGTTGGATTAACCTGTTTCAAATCGAAAATTAGCTGTGCTAAATCTTCAATTGAATAAATATCGTGGTGTGGAGGTGGTGAAATAAGGGTTACACCCGGCACAGAGAAACGTAGCTGTGCGATGTACTTATTTACCTTATCGCCAGGAAGCTGACCACCTTCACCCGGTTTTGCACCCTGCGCCACTTTAATTTGAATAACGTTTGCGTTAACCAAATAGTGAGGCGTTACACCAAAGCGACCTGAAGCCACCTGCTTAATTTTAGAGTTCTTTTCAGTTCCAAAGCGAGAAGGGTGTTCGCCACCTTCCCCAGAGTTAGACTGACCGCCGAGGCGGTTCATGGCAATCGCTAGCGCTTCATGCGCTTCAGGGCTTAGTGCACCAATTGACATTGCCGCAGTATCAAAGCGTGGGAATAAGTTTTCCGGTGCTTCTACTTCACTAATATCAATAGGGTCGCAATCAGGGTTTATAGCTAGCAAGTCGCGAATGTGCGCAGGCGCACGCTCGTTAACAAGCTTCGCATATTGCTGGTAGTCGTCGTAATTACCTGACACCACAGCCTTTTGAAGCGTACTGACTACGTCTGGGTTATAGGCGTGATATTCGCCACCGTGCACGTATTTAAGCAAGCCGCCGTGATCGACAGATTTACGCTTAAGCCAAGCAATACGGTTTAGGTTGATAAGATCTTGCTGGAAATCATCGAAGCCCGCACCTTGAATACGCGAGGTTACACCTTTGAAGCATAGCTTCATCACTTCGTTGTTAATACCCACTGCTTCAAACAGTTTAGAGCTACGGTAGCTAGCAACAGTGCTAATACCCATTTTCGACATGATCTTATACAAGCCCTTGTTGATACCCTTACGGTAGTTCAACGTGGCCTGCATAGGAGAAATATCCAACTCGCCTTTTTCACAAAGCTGCTCAATGGTTTCATATGCAAGGAATGGGTAAACCGCAGTGGCACCTAAGCCAATCAACACCGCAAAATGGTGTGGATCGCGGGCACTTGCTGTCTCAACAACAACGTTAGCATCGCAGCGCAATGACTTTTCAACTAAGCGACGCTGTACCGCACCCACCGCCATTGCTGCTGGGATAACTAAGCGATTTTGCTTAATGTTTCTGTCAGACAGAATAACGAATGCAGCACGCTTGTTTTTAACCAGCATCTCGACTTCGTTACACACGCGCTCGATGGCTTTCTTCAAACCTTCTTGCGGCGCATACTGAAGCTCCACGACTTCTGAGTAGTAGTTGTCTGGGTTAAATTCGCGCAGTTGCTTAAGGTCGGTATACATTAGCACTGGCGAGTCAAACAATACGCGGTCAGCGTAACCTGAGGTTTCGCTAAATACGTTTTGCTCGCGGCCAATACAGGTTGCCAACGACATAACGTGGTTTTCACGTAGCGGGTCGATAGGCGGGTTAGTAACCTGTGCGAATTGCTGACGGAAATAGTCGTAAACCGTACGCTGACGCGATGACATAACCGCCATTGGCGTGTCATCACCCATTGAACCAACGGCTTCTTGACCGTCTTTCGCGAGTACTTTTACAACTTGTTGAATTTCTTCATAGCTGTAGGCGTGTAGCTTGTGGTACACCGCCATGGCATCGTCGTCAAACACGCGCTTGCCAATTAACGACGCATCAAGCTTTTCAATTGGTGTAAGTCGACGAATATGCTTATCTAGCCACTCTTTATAAGGGTGACGCGCTTTTAAGTCTTCATCAATTTCAGTAGAGCGCCAGATTTTGCCTGTGTATGTGTCTACAGCAAGCATTTCACCTGGGCCTACACGGCCTTTTTCAATGACGTCGGCTTGCTCGTAATCCCAAATACCTACTTCTGAGGCTAGGGTAATGAAACCGTTCTTAGTAATAACGTAACGCGCAGGACGTAGACCGTTTCTATCAAGGTTACAGGCTACGTGGCGACCGTTAGTTAAAACGATACCCGCTGGGCCGTCCCATGGTTCCATGTGCATAGAGTTGAACTCGTAAAATGCACGAAGATCATCGTCCATGGTCTTGTTGTTTTGATAGGCGGGTGGAACAAGTAACCGCATAGCACGGAATAAATCCATACCGCCGGCTAAGAATAGCTCCAGCATGTTATCCAGCGAGGATGAGTCTGATCCTTCAGTATTAACGAAAGGGGCTGCATCTTTAAGATCTGGAATAAGTGGCGTTGCGAATTTAGCAGCACGTGCCATGGCCCAGTCGCGGTTTCCTTTAATGGTGTTAATCTCACCGTTGTGCGCAAGGAAGCGGAAAGGCTGAGCAAGCGGCCAGCGTGGTAGTGTATTTGTTGAAAAGCGTTGGTGGAAAACGCAAATTGCGCTTTGCATACGCTCATCGGCAAGATCGTGATAAAAGGCAGGTAAGTCTTTTGGCATTACCAAGCCTTTGTAGATCGTTACCAAGCCCGACAAACAAGCTACGTAAAAATCGGGATCTTTCTCAAGACGTTTTTCAGCGCGGCGGCGGATCATATACAAACGACGCTCAAGGTCGCGTTTTCTCCAACCTGCTGGCGCGTTCACAAATACCTGTTCAATTTGTGGAACACCCGTTAGCGCTAATTCACCCAGTACTGAGTGGTCGACAGGCACTTCGCGCCAACCCACTACTGAAAGTGTTTCTTTTTCTAGTTCTTCATTAAGTACTTCACGCGCGGCTTGCGCAAGTACCGGGTCCTGACTTAAGAAAATCATGCCCACGCCGTATTTTTTGCTGAGTTTCCAGCCATTTTCTTCGGCGATTGCATGGAAGAACGCATCCGGTTTCTGTAGTAATAAACCACAGCCGTCACCGGTTTTCCCGTCGGCGGCGATACCGCCACGATGCTGCATACGGTCAAGACCGTGTATTGCAGTAGTTACCAATTCATGACTGGCTTCCCCATGAGTGTGAGCGATTAAGCCAAACCCACAGTTGTCCCGGGAATCATTGGGATTATATAAACTCATCTCTTAACTCCTTCAACCTTTTGACTGGGCAAGGTATGCGTTGCGTGTAGATGCGCCTAGGTTTGCGTATCACAACATTATTAGACGTCTTTTATGCCTGCGAGCGGTATTGCTCGCGGCGTGCGCCTTTCTTGTCGTTATTTTATTATTAGAGGATTCCAGTCGTTTCCGCATTTTTATGCATTATTGCGATGCGGGCCGTACAAAATACCCACATTAAAAACTAAAATCAAACGCTAAAAGTATAAGCTTTATAGTGAATTAGTATAAATATAATTAAATATATATTAATCAGTTGCTTATGTGTCGCCATTTATGTTTGTAACAAAAATGTTATCAGCATTGCAAAGTGAATAACTGACCCCTCATAAATGATATTACTTCTCATTTGTGTTTTATCAATGAATAAATATGCTTTGAAATTGATGTTTTATGTTGTCAATAGCGGTTTGCGGTGTATTTTTATTAATTTGTAAAGCTATGGTTCCACTAATATAAGTAGTTTGCTATATTGATTGAAAATTGACCACAGGTAAGGCTCGTGGTGCGCTGAAGGATGTTGATAGAGAGCCCTGTGTGTGAATTGAGTGTACGCTTATGTGGAAGGCGAAGAATAAAAATTCACTGTGGTGGCGTGCTGTTAAGACAATAAGGATTATTGTATGAATACACTACATGCTTCACCACTGCCTTTATTTAGTATAGATGATCATATTCTAACTGGCGACAATATCACCTTCAGGCTTTCTCCTAACACATCTGGGCGTTTTCAATCTGGATCTCCCGATACTATTGTTATTCATTTTACCGCCGGTAGTAGCCTTTCATCTTCGGTGAATGTCTTGACCAATGCCGATAGCGGTGTGTCAGCTCACTTTGCCGTTGGACGCAATGGTGACATTGTTCAAATGCTTCCGACTAATAAAATAGCGTGGCACGCAGGAGAAAGTTATTACGAGGGGCGTAGTGGCTTGAATTAGTACTCTATCGGCATTGAATTAGACAATGCCGGCCAGCTTAAGGCTAGAGGAGACGGCACCTTTGAAAGTTGGTTTGGCGAAATTTTTGGCGAGAATGAAGTATTAGCTGCCCAGCACATTAACCAACAGTTTATGGGCTATTGGCACAAGTACACCGACGTACAAATTGTTAGGACGCTATCGCTGTGTAAAGCGTTGTGTAGCCACTACAACATCTCTACTATCGTCGGGCACGAAGAAATAGCGCCGTCACGAAAGGTCGATCCTGGCCCCGCTTTTCCCCTTCAAAGACTCAAAGCCGCTGTTTTGCAAAGTGATAGTGAAAGGTGGGCAACTGAGTCAAGTGATTCGAATTCACAGCGAGAGGCGCATGATCAAATTCAGCGGGATCTCGCTAGCCCTGTAAAGCGGGTGGCCAATGTAAGTGCCAATTCGCTGAATGTGAGAAAAGGGCCAGATGTTTCGTACCCAACTGTCGAGAACGGTTTGAATAAGGGCGAAGTGCTAAAAATACTGGAAAAGCGAGGGGAGTGGGCGAAAGTGTCTTACACGAAGGTGGGATGGGTGAATACCAAATACATTAATGAAATTACTGAAAAGTCGCCTTTCAAATCCTAATTCTGAGCAGGGCCACAGAGTTATGCTTTGACAAACCGCATTCCCGAAAAGAGGAAAGCCTGATAGGATAACCGCAAAATAAGCTTAAATTAGACGTACATGCATTCAGATTCACCAAACGATTCTTGGGCAATTCGCTTTGCCCAATTTGTTCAGCGTTTTGGCACTCTAAAGCTCAGCATATTGTTTGTTGTTCTTTCGCTTGTGTTTACGCTAGGGGGCTCATACGTAATTCGCGTGAGCATGGGAAGCCAGGTTGAGCCCGATGACTTCATCAGTGCTGTAGTACTGACCATGTTATCTGCGCCTTGGGTACTTTATTTCTTTAGTGAGTTAATCAAGCAATTAGAAAACTCACGTACCAACTTAAAGGAAGTGGTAAGCCAGTTGGAAAGTTTGCGTGAAGAAGATGTCTTTCTTAACCGCGAACTTCAAAGCAACATCAGACAGCTTAATCACGAGATAGAGCAGCGCAAGCAAGCACAAGAAGAGCGTGAGGCGCTGTTTAAAGACTTAGAAAAAGAAATTCAGGATAAATCAGAACAAGAAGCACAAGCACGCCGCTTATCAACCTTGTTACGTTCAATCATCGATGCCTCACCAGACTTAATATATTACCGAAATGAAGAAGGCAGGTTTGCTGGTTGTAACCGTATAGCGGAGCTTATGACGGGCAAAACCGAGCAAGAGCTGCTTGGCTTAACGCCAAAAGACGTATATGAGGAAGAGCTTGCCCGCCAAATTGTAGCGAGTGATCACGAAGTTCTAGAAACCAACGCCAGTATCACAGAAGAGCTGTGGCTTCGCTTTGCTGATGGACGTCGTCGTTACTTCGAAATGAAGCGTGTACCTTTCTTCGATAAAGACGGTAATCGCCTCGGCTTGTTGTCGTTCGGTCGAGACATGACTGAGCGTAAGCAAGCTGAAAATGCTGCTGCAAAAGCAAGTACCGACAAAACTCGCTTTATCGCAACCATAAGTCATGAGCTACGCACACCGCTAAACGGTATTGTGGGCTTAAGCCGTATGCTGCGTGATACCGAGTTGAGTGAAGAACAATTTAACTGGGTAAGTACGATATACGCCAGCGCTATAACATTAGGTAATATTTTTAACGATATTATCGACCTTGATAAGTTAGACAGAGATAAGCTTGAGCTGAGTCTAAAAACCATATCGTTGAAAGACTTTACCGAAGAACTTAGCAGCATTATTCGTCTACTTGCAGCCGACAAACAGCTAGAGCTTAAAACGACAATTAACGAGCCGCTTCCCCGTCTTGTTGAAATAGATGGTACGCGCCTTCGTCAGATATTATGGAACATCCTGTTTAACGCAGTGAAGTTCACACAAAAAGGTCACGTAAGTCTAACGGTTTCATCGACGAAACCTGATGGTGATAAGGCGTATGTAACATTTGTGATTGAAGACACGGGCGTAGGTATTCCTGAAAGCGAAATTGATAAGATTTTTGCCATGTACTATCAGGTTGATCACCCTGACCACCAATCGGCCACAGGTACCGGTATTGGATTGGCAATTTGTAAGCAAATGGTCGACTTGATGAAAGGTGAAATTCACGTTTCAAGTAAAGTGGGTAAAGGCACCCGTTTTGAAATTGTGTTGCCTGTTCAAATTTCTAATAGCCCGATGAAAGTCGCGCAGCTTCAAGTGACAGGGCTCAATATCTTGTTAGTAGAAGATATTGAATTGAACGTAATGGTCGCTAAAGCCTTGCTCGAGAAGCTTGGCCAGAAAGTCGATGTAGCAATGACCGGTCAAGAAGCCATAGACAAAGTCAGGGAAAACCAATACGACCTTATCTTGCTTGATATTCAATTGCCTGACATGACAGGATTCGATGTGGCAAGTACGATTATTGAAGAAGATCTGGTTATGCAAACGCCTATCGTGGCGCTAACAGCAAACGTCATTAAAAAGCGTGATGAATACTTAGAAAACGGTATGGATGACGTTATTGCGAAGCCGATTAAAAAATCTCGCGTTATCGAGGTGTTTAACGAGCTGTTCCATGCACCACCTGCACCGCTTGAAATTGATGGCGAAGTAGAGCGCCCTGAACCTAACAAAACATTAAGTAACATTTTAGATATGGACTTGTTACAGATGTTAGTTGATACCATAGGGGATGAAATGGTGCGCGCTAGCGTGAAAGTATTCCAAGAAAAAATGCCTGAATACATGGAAATACTGCAGCTAAGCTTAAGTGCGGACGAAAAGTCAGAAGTGTGCTCACAGGCTCACAAAATTAAAGGCGCCGCTGGCTCTGTTGGTTTGGCTCGTGTACAGCGTATTGCTAATCAAATTCAACAGGGCGACCACCCTACATGGTGGGAGAACGTGCATGATTGGGTGGAAGAGTTACAAATGGCGGTTCAGCACGACATGAAGGCACTACACGATTGGCTGAATGAACAGCAGGTTGATGACTAGTTAGCATAACGCGCTCTTTAATAGGAAACGCAAAAAAGAGGGCTTGCCCTCTTTTTTGTTATAAAAACTGCGCTAGAGAAAGCGTTCAGAGCAGCGTTGCTAAGTAGCTAAGCCTCTCCTTAAAAAAAGGCGGCAGGCTGATCTTATTTATACAGTGGTAAAAGGAATTAATGCGATGACAATTAGCGCACAACAAGAAACCGTGTTTTCAAATAATCAGCTCAGTGTTGAGGAAATTCCCTCACTTCAAACGCTCGCATTACTTCCTATATCCAAAAAGTACCGGACACTAAATATCCTCTCCATTGGATTGATAGCCTTAGTGCTAATCGGTATTGCTTCTGCGTTACGACTCCAAAGCTTTTGGTCATTGCCAGAAGGACTGCTGCAAGCTTACCCGTATGTTGTTGCAGGTATCGTCGCTGTAGGCTCTCTATGGGCGCTGTACCACTTTTTTGCTGATGTACGCATATTTTATGCGATTCGAGAGCAAGACATCAGTAAGCAGTCAGGACTAATTTTTAGAAAACTCTCGTGCCAACCTATTTTGCGTGTTCAGCATGTAGAGGTTAATCGCGGTCCATTGGACAGGTGGGCGGGCCTTGCCTCACTTCAGGTGTTTTCGGCTGGTGGTGAAATGCACACGTTTGAAATACCTGGGTTAAGCATTGAAAGGGCAGAGCAGTTGCGTGAGTTCATTCTTGCTCATAAAGACATAGGTGCACGCTAATGACGGTATCAGAAACGCCTTCGCACCAAGCGTCTACCCTTAATCAGTCAAAAGAGCTGAAAGAAGATACTGCGCTTAAGTCCCATGGGCAAGATGCTAATATGGAAGAACCGAAGCTTAAAGTAGAAACCGGTGATGAGTGGCAGCGCCTCTCTCTTATTTCTATTTTGTATTTTACTATTCGCAATTTTACCAACTCGGCTCAAGTGCTTATTTATACCATTCCCGCCTTAGCCATATCGTTCAATATTTGGGATAACCTTCTGTCGCCTGAAGTACTAATCGGTGCTGGAATCCTTTTTCTATCTACCAGTGTTAGCGGCGTAATAAGCTTTTTAATGTACAAGTTTCGCGTGCACAACCAGCACGTTGAGATTCATCATGGCGTGTTCCAACGCCGCTATACCAACTTGCCTTTGTGGCGTATTCAAAACGTTAAGATAGAACGCCCTTTTTATTACCGACCTTTTGGGTACGCGTTAGTGGTGCTTGATACCGCAGGAAGTGGGAAAGAAGAAGCTAAAATTGTAGCGGTTCCTGAAGATTATGCTGAAGCGCTCAAAAAGCAGGTGTTATATGAAAAAGCGCTGCACGATGAGGGTGACCTGGATTGTTTGCCAAATGAAGATTTATCCGACGAGCAGAGTTCGTCTTTTCCCACGCCACGAACGCGCACTAAAGCGATAGATTCTTCCCATTCAAATGAAGAAGTATTAAATCGACGGTCCGTGAAAGACATCATTATTCACGGTATCACCAACAATCGCGTGTGGATCATACTGGGTGCTGCGGCACCTTTCTATGACGATGTGTTCGGTCTGGTTTCAGAGTGGTTAGCCGATAAAGGCTTGCAGCTTAATCAGCTGGTTGGTGAACAAACGGTTGCGTGGTGGCAATTTGGATTGTATGCCTTTGTCATTCTCATGATGCTTATGGCGTTAGTGGCACTGCTGAGTGTTGGTGGCGCGCTTTTCACTTTTTACGGCTACACACTTTCACGAACAGGTGATCGCTATATCCGTCGCAGCGGCTTGCTTAATAAACTGGAAGTCAGCATGCGAGCTTCACGCATCCAAATGATTACGGCGAAGCAAGACTGGCTGGATAAAATACTAAAGCGGGTGAATTTGTATTTTGAGCAGAACTCAACGGCTGGGCAGCAAATGCAAGAACTGATGTCGCCAAATAAGCTTATTGTGCCATCGGTAACCGAAGATGAAGCCTTCGCGCTTAGTCAAGAAGTGATGCCTGGATGTGACCTGCGAGGTCAAGATTATCAAACCATTAGTAAGCGATTTATTACTTTTTGGTTGCTTGCGGGCTGGACGTTGCCTTTTATTACCTTTTTCACTATTGGCGCTGTGTCATCCCATCTAGATATTATGCTAGGTTCACTCGTTGTCTTTAGTGCGGTATCGCTGTTACTCACGCTTAGGTGGTGGCGATGGGGTATAGCCTATGACAGTAAGTACGTTTATATAAGGCGAGGTAGAATAGGCATCGACTATCAATGCTTTGAGCCCTATAAAGCGCAGCAAGTTATCGTTAAGCAAAGCGTGTTTATGAAGCTAAGAAAACAGGCCACCGTTAAGTTTGTACTGGCTTCGGGGGCGGTGACTGTGCCGTTTCTACCAGAAGACTACGTTAATAAACTAGCAGATAGTGTGCTATTCGAGGTGGAGTCAACCAGAAGGTCTTGGATGTAACGTACACTGTTTCTTTGAGCGCTGCTTTTTTATACGTTTTTTATGCAAATAGACCGAGTTTATGTAATGGTAGGTATTTAGTTGCTTAACCTTGCGTCTATATGGATATTCTTGATTACAGTGTCATCGCGATTTACCTCATCACGTTACTCGTCATCGGCTTTAGCTTGCGTGGACAGCAGTCAAAGAAAGATTATTTTCTCGCTGGAAGAAGCTTAAGTTGGAAACCGCTGTTACTTTCAGTGATGGCGACGCAACTCTCGGCGGTCAGTTTCATTTCCGCTCCTGCATTTGTCGGCTTCCGTGAGGGGGGAGGGCTGATTTGGCTCTCTTATGAACTGGCAGTTCCGTTAGCCATGCTTTTACTCATTAGCACCGTGTTGCCTACATTATACCGAAGCGGTGTGGTGAGTATTTATGACTATCTTGAGCGACGTTTCTCTACCTCTACCCGTATTAGTATCAGTGTTGTATTTCAATTTAGCAGGGCCTTCGCTACCGGCATAATGGTTTACGCGCTATCCATTATATTGCAAGGAACCATGCAGGTTTCATCCACGCAGGCAATATTACTCATTGGTGTGATTACCGTTTTGTACTCCTTACAAGGAGGCATGAAAGCAGTTGTATATGGTGACGCGGTACAAATGGTTGTCATCGTTTTGGGCACAGCTATCTGCATTGCTTTTGGTCTTAACGCATTAGGCGGTTGGGAGCACTTTTTACAGTTACTTCCAAGCGAGCGGGTCTCTACCCTTAATTTTTCATCTCTGGGTTTTGATGGTGACGGCTTCGGCTTTTTTCCTATGGTGCTAGGTGGCGTGATCCTCTACGCCTCATACTACGGTTGTGATCAATCAGAAGCACAGAGGGCATTGTCAGCGAAATCGGAAAGCGATCTTAAAAAGATGATGTTAGCCAATGGCATTTTTAGGTTCCCTATAACACTTCTATATTGTTTAGCAGGCTTGGTGGTCGGCACACTAGCGTTTAACGACGCCAACTTGCTATCGCAAATTCCTAAAGATAATCCGGACTGGCTTATGCCGGTCTTTATTCTTAATTATTTACCTCATGGGCTTATCGGCTTGCTTGTGGTCGCTATTCTTGCTGCAGCCATGTCATCACTGAGCTCAGCAATAAACTCTCTTGCCGCTGTTTCGCTTGAAGATTATTTCAAACTTACTCGGAAACGCGCAAAACCTGAAGGCTACCTGAGTCATGCTAAGTTTGCGGGCTTGCTTTGGGGAGTGATTATTTTGCTGCTTTCGCTCAACGCTGGCGATATAGCGCCTACCGTAATAGAAGCGGTGAACAAAGTGGGCTCTGTTTTTTTTGGTCCTGTCTTGGCTGTGTTTCTACTTGGCATGCTAACGAAGAAGATAAATGCCACACAGGTCAATACCGGCCTGATGTGTGGCGTGCTGACTAATTTGTCGTTCGCATTTTTTGTCGAGGACGTGTTTTGGTTTTGGTGGAATGTAACGGGGTTCGCGAGCACAGTGATACCCGCTATTATCTTGTCTGTTTTGTCAGCTAATGATGAAAACGATACAGCGACGATCACCACCTCTGGTCAACGACGCTTACTGATTGATAAGCCGATTGCCACCCTATTGCTTGGCTATTTTTGCTTATTGGTCGTTGTTTGCTACTTAATGCCGCGTTGGCTGCAGTAGACTCAGTGATTTACGCCTCTACTGTTTTTGCGACTGAGTCTCTCAGAATAATCTGATCTTTGCCCGCGTGCTTAGCTTCGTATAAGCGCGCATCAGCCACTTCTAACTGCGACTCCAAGCACTTGTGTTCCTCGGTACATACGCCGATACTGCACGTGATATTGAACTTGAGATTGGTAAAAATAGTAGAGCGCACTGCATCCATAAACGCTGAAAGCGCAGATAGATACACTTTAGGTGGCCTTACCGATACCACTGTAAATTCTTCACCCCCATAGCGCACAATAAGATCGTCGGGGAAGTAATCTTTTAACAATGCTGCAAATTCCTGCAATAACATGTCACCCGTTTTATGGCCGTAGGTATCGTTTACACTTTTGAAGTTGTCAGCATCGATCATAGACACAATGACATCCTTTCTCGACGCTTTATTGGCAAATAACTCCTCTGCTTTTTCGTAGAGAAAACGGCGATTGTATACCTTGGTTAGCGGGTCTAAGTTTGCTGAATTTCTAATGGTTTGAATCATTTCTTGTGATTCAAGGTTTTGCATAATTCTGCAGTAGAATTCTTCGTGATAAAACGGTTTGGACAGGAAGTCATTGGCGCCGCTTTTAATGAATTTAGAGGTCAACACGCTGTCGCCGTTTGCCGATAAACCGATAAATACCAAGTCTTGCATGCGTTTTTCGTGGCGTATTGCTTTAACTAGTTCATAGCCGTCCATATTGGGCATACGGTGATCGGCAATAACCATTTTAATATCGCGGTGATTATCAAGCTCTTCTAACGCTTCTAAGCCATCGTTCGCTTCATGTACCTGAAATTGGAATTTGCGAAGTAATGAACAAATGTGATTTCGGCTCGTTCTAGAATCTTCCACCACCAACACTTTGGTAGTGAGATTCTTTCTTAAACGGTCTACAAGTTTAGACACTTGAAGGTATGAATAGCGAGACTCTTTTGTGATGTAATCCAGTACGCCCTGATCGAGTAACTGAGCACGGGTAAATTCGTCGAAATTTCCAGTAAGTACGATGGTTGGAACGTTGTAGGAAAGTGCAAGCTCAACGCTCTCGCCGTTGGGCGCGTCGGGAAGGTTTAAGTCGACGATGGCTGCCAAGTATTCGGTGTCACTCTCGAGGGCACTTTTCGCTTCCGCAAGATCTTCGCACAGATCACACGTAAAGTGAGGATTATCCTCAATAAGTTTGTTTACAATCTTTCGGACAGTGAGACTGTCTTCTACTACAAGAACTTTATACATGTGATCTACTCTCGGCACTTAGGCTTCGATAATAACCAATTATAGACAAAAAAGCCCTCAAAGAGAGGGCGTTTTATACTTATGTCTAAATAATTTTATTCTTATGTAACATTGCGTTGTACTAACTTTGTTCAGCGGGAACACGCACGGAGCCTTCCATCAAAATACGTGCGCTTCTGCTCATTACAGCTTGCTTAATTTGCCACTTGTCGTCTTCAAACGTAGCTCTTGCTCCTACTCTAAGCGTTCCAGATGGATGCCCAAAAGTAACCGAGTCTCTTTCGTCGCCGCCAGCTGCGATATTTACAAGAGTGCCGGGTATCGCCGCAGCCGCTGCGATCGCGACTGCTGCCGTGCCCATCATAGCATGATGAAGTTTCCCCATAGACAGTGCGCGAACCAATACATCAATGTCTGAACCCAAAATATCTTTGCCACTGGAAGCTTGGTAACCTCTTGGAGGTGCAACGAACGCGACTTTTGGTGTGTGCTGCCTGTTTGCAGCTTCACCCACATCATTGATGAGCCCCATCTGAACCGCGCCGTGTGCACGAATTGCTTCGAACTTGGACAGCGCCTCGGAGTCGCTGTTTATATCATCCTGCAGTTCAGTGCCTGTGTAGCCAATATCTTCTGCGTTGATGAAAATAGTAGGAATACCCGCGTTTATCATGGTCGCCTGAAGTGAGCCTACGCCTGGAACTTCAAGTGTGTCGACTAATCGTCCTGTCGGGAAGATTGCCCCTTCACCGTCAGCTGGGTCAACAAAGGCCACTTCTACTTCTGCGGCAGGGAAGGTGACACCGTCTAGTTCAAAGTCGCCCGTTTCTTGTACTTCCCCGTTAGTCATTGGCACCCTAGCGATAATGGCTTTGTTGATATTGGCTTGCCAAATGTTGACGGTGGCAATGCCGTTTTCTGGTAATTTACTTCTATCCACTAGCCCATTGGTTATCGCAAATGCGCCTACGGCTGCCGTTAGGTTTCCGCAGTTTCCACTCCAGTCTACGAATGGCTTGTCTATGGCTACTTGACCAAATAGGTAGTCGACATCGTAACCTTCACGTTCACTTTTGCTTAAGATAACAGTTTTGCTGGTACTTGATGTAGCACCGCCCATACCGTCGGTTTGTTTACCGTACGGATCGGGGCTGCCAATTACGCGCAGAAGCAGGGCATCGCGCGCCGGACCTGGCTTTAGCGCGGCTTCTGGCAAATCGGTTAAATTGAAAAACACACCCTTACTGGTACCGCCACGCATGTAGGTAGCCGGTACTCGAAGTTGTGGCGCATACTTTGTCATGTTTTTTCCCCTCAGCTAGCTTCAGCTTCTAAGAAGTCCTTGGCGAAGCGCTGTAATACCCCGCCTGCGCTGTAAATAGAGACTTCTTCTGCGGTATCTAGGCGACAGGTTACTGGTACTTCTAGCTGCTCACCGTTTTGGCGGTTTACTACTAGCGTAAGCGTTGCCCCTGGTGACGGTTCGCCGCTTACGTCGTACGTTTCTGTGCCATCTAGCTCAAGGGTTTTACGTGTTGTGCCTGGTTTAAACTCAAGGGGTAATACGCCCATACCAATTAGATTAGTGCGGTGAATACGTTCGAAACCTTCAGCTACAATCACTTCAACACCCGCAAGGCGCACGCCTTTGGCTGCCCAGTCACGTGACGAGCCCTGACCGTAGTCGGCGCCTGCAACAATGATCAGTGGCTGTCTTCGGTTCATGTAGGTTTCAATGGCTTCCCACATGCGCATAACTTGTCCTTCTGGCTCAACGCGCGCCAGTGAACCTTGCTTCACTTCACCGTTTTCCAGCACCATCTCGTTGAACACTTTCGGGTTCGCAAGGGTAGCGCGCTGTGCGGTTAAGTGGTCACCACGGTGTGTGGCATACGAGTTAAAGTCTTCTTCCGGTAAGCCCATTTTGTGGAGGTATTCACCTGCCGCGCTGCTGGCTAAAATAGCGTTTGAAGGCGACAAGTGATCGGTGGTGATGTTATCTCCCAAAATAGCCAGTGGACGCATACCTTTCATGGTGCGCTCAGCATCCATCGCGCCTTCCCAATAGGGCGGGCGACGAATGTAGGTGCTCATTTCACGCCAGTCATAAAGCGGGTTAATGTCTTTGCCGTAGTCCACGCTTAAATCGAACATTGGCTCGTACACTTTTCTGAAGTGCTCTGGCTTCACCGATTTCGCTACAATAGCGTCAATCTCTTCATCGCTTGGCCAAATATCTTTAAGCGTTACTGGGTTGCCTTCTTTGTCGGTGCCCAATATGTCTTTTTCAATATCAAAGCGCACGGTACCGGCGATGGCGTAAGCTACAACCAGTGGTGGCGATGCTAAGAATGCTTGCTTTGCGTAAGGGTGAATACGGCCGTCGAAGTTACGGTTACCCGACAATACTGCTGTTGAGTAAAGATCGCGGTCGATGATCTCTTGCTGAATTTTGGGGTCTAGCGCGCCGCTCATACCGTTACAGGTAGTACACGCAAAGGCAACCACGCCAAAGCCTAAATCTTCCAGCTCGCTCATCAGGTTAGCTTCTTCAAGATACAGCTTAACGGCCTTAGAGCCTGGTGCTAGTGAGCTCTTAACCCACGGCTTACGGGTTAAACCGCGCGCGTTGGCATTTCGAGCAAGTAAACCTGCAGCAATTACATTGCGTGGGTTAGATGTATTGGTACAACTTGTGATAGCCGCGATAATAACCGCGCCATCAGGCATTTTGCCTTCCTCCTCGGTCCACTTCGCTGCTATACCGCGACTTTCTAAATCGCTGGTAGGTAAACGTGCGTGTGGGTTAGAAGGGCCAGCCATGTTGCGGCCAACAGCAGAAAGGTCGAACGTAAGCACCCGCTCATACTCGGCAGTTTCTAAATCATCAGCCCATAAACCTGTGTGCTTAGCATATTGCTCAACTAGCGCAATTTGCTTTTCCTCACGCCCTGTTAGGCGTAAGTAATCGATGGTTTGCTGGTCAATGTAAAACATGGCTGCAGTGGCGCCGTATTCCGGTGTCATGTTCGAAATAGTAGCACGGTCGCCCAGCGTCAGGTGCGATGCACCTTCACCATAGAATTCAAGATAAGCAGAGACTACGCGCTCTTTACGCAAGAATTCAGTAAGCGCTAATACAATGTCGGTAGCCGTAATACCTGGCTGTGGTTTGCCGGTAAGTTCAACACCTACAATGTCGGGCAAACGCATGTAAGACGCGCGGCCCAACATTACGCTTTCCGCTTCAAGACCGCCCACACCTACGGCAATAACGCCAAGAGCATCAACATGCGGCGTATGGCTGTCTGTACCCACTAGCGTATCAGGGAAGGCAACGCCGTCGCGAGCTTGAATAACCGGCGACATACGCTCCAAGTTGATTTGGTGCATAATGCCGTTACCCGGGGGGATAACATCCACGTTCTTAAATGCCGTTTTTGTCCAGTTGATAAAGTGGAAACGGTCGTCGTTACGTCTGTCTTCAATTGCACGGTTTTTTTCAAACGCGTCTTTCTCAAAACCAGCATGCTCTACAGCTAATGAGTGATCCACAATCAACTGTGTTGGAACTACGGGGTTAACCTTCGCCGGATCGCCGCCTTTTTCGGCAATAGCATCGCGAAGCCCCGCTAAGTCTACCAGTGC
Source organism: Alteromonas sp. G4i35 (assembly GCF_054960375.1). Taxonomy (NCBI): domain Bacteria; kingdom Pseudomonadati; phylum Pseudomonadota; class Gammaproteobacteria; order Alteromonadales; family Alteromonadaceae; genus Alteromonas; species Alteromonas sp. G4i35. The sequence continues at coordinate 95,427 of NZ_JBHNZD010000007.1, forward strand.
CGTTTGACCTAAAATGTCATGACACACTACGCGAGCAGGAAACCACGGAAAGTCCAAGTCGCGCTTGCGATAAATCAGCTGTTTAAGTGAGTCGGTAAGCATTTCAGGGGCGCATTTACGCACCAAGTTCTCAGCCAGTACACGTGAGGTGTAAGGCAGCTTGGCGTAGGCGCCAGGCTCAATAGCATCTACCGCTTCACGGGTATCGAAAAAATCGATACCCGCGTTAGGAAGCGGTTTACGGTAATCAATATTCATAAAACCCCAACCTTAATCTTAAGCGCGTTCGCTAATAGCTGGCACTGGGCGTAGTTCTTCGCCGGTATATTCTGCTGACGGACGAATAATACGGTTGTCAGCGCGCTGTTCCATAACGTGTGCCGCCCAACCAGTTAGACGAGACATTACGAAGATTGGCGTAAATAGCGGTGTAGGAATACCCATGAAGTTATACGCAGAGGCGTGGAAGAAATCGGCGTTACAGAAAAGCTTCTTCTCGCGCCACATCACTTCTTCACAGCGAACAGACACAGGGTAAAGTACGTCGTCGCCCACATCGGCAGCCAGTTTTTCAGACCATTGCTTAATGATCTCATTACGCGGGTCTGACTCAGAGTAAATCGCGTGACCAAAGCCCATGATCTTCTCTTTACGCTCAAGCATGCCCATCATTTTTTCTTCTGCGTCATCAGCAGAGGTAAAGCCCTCGATCATTTCCATGGCGGCTTCGTTAGCACCACCGTGAAGCGGGCCGCGAAGTGAGCCGATAGCACCCGTTACACAAGAATGCATATCAGATAAGGTTGAAGCGCAAACACGTGCAGTGAAGGTAGACGCGTTAAATTCATGCTCAGCATAAAGAATTAACGATACATGCATGACCTGTTCGTGAAGTTCACGCGGCTTTTCGCCGTGAAGCATGTGAAGGAAGTGACCTCCAATTGAGTCGTCATCGGTTTCAACGTCTACGCGCACGCCGTCGTGCGAGAAGCGGTACCAGTAACAAATGATACTTGGGAAGCAAGCTAACATACGATCCGTAACATCTTGTTGCTGGTCGAAGCTGGTTTCCGTTTCAAGGTTACCTAGCATTGAACAACCCGTGCGAAGTACGTCCATTGGGTGAGCATTTTTTGGTATGCGCTCTAGCACTTCTTTAAGCGCGGTAGGAAGGCCGCGCATGCTGCGAAGTTTTGTTTTATAAGCGTCTAGCTCAGACTGGTTAGGTAGCTTGCCCTTTAGAATAAGGTACGCTACTTCTTCAAATTGACAGTTTTGCGCTAAGTCTTTTACGTCGTAGCCACGATACGTTAAACCAGAACCTGATTTACCTACGGTTGATAATGCTGTTTTGCCTGCAACTTGGCCGCGTAAACCCGCGCCACTTAACTGTTTAGCCATCTTGTTGTCTCCGGTCTTGTAAAATTTGTAAGGTACTTTTTTAAAAATTTAGAAATAAAAACTATATTGAACTCATCAGGCGAGTGGGGTGCCTCGCACCTCACTCGCTTCCTGCTGTTTCGTATTCGTGTTAGTTCTTACCTTCTGCGAATAGAGCATCTAGTTTTTGCTCGTACTCGTGGTAGCCAAGATAATCGTACAGTTCCATGCGTGTTTGCATGCTGTCGACAACGGCTTTTTGGTCGCCGTTTTCAAGTATAGATTTGTAAACCATTTCTGCTGCTTTATTCATCGCACGGAATGCACTTAGTGGGTAAAGCACCATGTCGGCACCCCATTCACCAAGCTCTTCTTTATTCCATAGTTCGGTTTTGCCGAACTCAGTGATATTGGCAAGGATCGGAACGTCTAGCGCTTCAGCAAATGCACGGTAATGTTCTTCGGTTTGCACTGCTTCGGCAAAAATACCGTCAGCACCTGCTGCAACATAGGCTTTTGCACGTTCAATGGCTTTGTCTAAACCTTCTTGTGCGAACGCGTCGGTGCGCGCCATAATGAAAAAGTCTGGGTCAGTTCTGGCGTCAACTGCAGCTTTTATACGGTCTACCATTTCTTCTGTGCTAACAATTTCTTTGTTAGGACGGTGACCACAGCGCTTTTGCGCAACCTGGTCTTCCATATGAACTGCCGCCGCGCCTGCTTTTTCCATGTCGCGAATAGTTTTGGCAATGTTAAATGCGCCGCCCCAACCGGTGTCGATGTCTACCATTAGCGGAAGATCGCACGCGCTGGTAATGCGCTGAACGTCTGCAATCACATCATTAAGTGACGTCATGCCTAAGTCCGGTAGGCCGTAAGACGCATTCGCTACGCCTCCACCTGAAAGATAAATCGCTTGGTGCCCAATAGCCTTTGCCATCATGGCAGTATAGGCGTTAATGGTGCCGACAATTTGTAGCGGTTTGTTGTTCTCTAATGCGGTTCTGAATTTCTTTCCTGCACTCATGATAATCACTCGCTTATTTGAAAGTAGGGTAGAGGTGAATTAGGTATGAAGAAGACTGAGTGGTGTTAACCATGATTAAGCTTCTTCTCAATATTATTTTTTGAATAAAGAATATGGCGACGCATTAGCATTTCAGCCAGTTCCTCGTCGCGATTGGCAATAGCGTTAACGATGTGTCTGTGTTCATCAAAGGCGGTACTTACGCGAGGGCCAGCCATACCGAGCTGTACGCGATACATACGAACAAGATGGTAAAGCCCGTCTACAAGTACGCTGATGAGATGATCGTTTTTACTGCCGGTTACAATTCTGTAGTGAAAGTCTACATCGCCGGCTTCTTGATAATAGCTTTGACCGTCTTTTACTTTATCGAAGTGGCTATCAAGCAACGCCTGCATGTCGGCAATTTCTTCATCGCTCATGTAGCGTGCAGCCAAGCGGGCGGCCATACCCTCTAATGCTTCGCGCACTTGGTATAGCTGAATAAGGCCTTCGGGGGACAGTGCAACCACACGGGCACCCACGTTAGCTTTACGTTCCACCAAGTGACAGGTAGCGAGACGATTGATGGCTTCACGAATAACGGCGCGACTGACTTCATACTTTGTCGACAATTCCATTTCACTCAGCTTACTGCCTGCTGGAATGATACCCTCAACAATATCCTTTCTTAATTGAAAGAAAGTGCGGTCGGCATTGGTGATGGCTTGTTCGCTTTTTACTAACACTGTATAGAATCTTAAAATGACTAATGTCGACAATATATGCCCATTTTGGCGTTTTTTCAACCTTAAAAGGTTTGGATTGTCGACAACGAGAGTAAGATATTAGTCTGATAGTCTTGTTTAGCGGCCTGTGTTGACAGTTGTGCAATGGTTTAATGCGATACGCAAACAGAGCCATGTGTCAGCTTACGTCTATTAGGCGAACCTTGCGCAACCATATTGATTGCTACTGCCCGGACGGAAGAGGGAATTTGGTAACGAAAGTTACATACAGAGGTTCTGAGCTAAAGAATGATTCAAGCCAATGGTGATTTGTTTAAAGTTTGTCCATCTGGTCTAGGTCTTCTTTACTTTATTCGCTTAGGTGTTGTGAAGAGATAGAGTAAATTATCTTTATGGTATCTAATTGTTTTTATAGAATTTATACATACTTTTTGTTTGATGCTTAACCTAACCAATTAGTCTAATTTTGAAGTCTTATTTTAGTAAAAGTGTAATATTTTACTTTGCAAGATCGTAATCTAACGGTAACATATCGTTCCAGTCTTCAAGCCTAAATTCTTCGTACTGAATTTTAGAGGGCTGGAAAAGTAAGTTCTACTTTTAAAGCAGAGTTTCATTGAAAGTAAGTTTGTAATGTTTTATTACGACTTACTTTTTTATTGCCTGTAATCCAGTATAAGCACAAGGTTATGTGCGCCTCTTAAATTAGTGAGTTTAGTCTTTCAAAGTTCCAAAGAAGAACTTGAAGCGGCCTAAAAATATTATTACACCTAACACTCACGCAAAGGGGTTATACCATGAAAACCAATACTGACGTGTCTAAGGCACTCGCCAGTAAGCTTTCACCTGTCGCACTAGCAGTAGCGATGACCGTTCCAGCAATTTCAAATATTGCCGTTGCCCAAGAAGCAGAAGCAACTGAAGAGCAACAATTTGAAGCCATTACCGTTACCGCAACAAAACGCCCTCAAGTTATCTATGAAGTTCCCATTGCTATTAGCGCCTTCGATGGCGACAAGTTAGCTGACCAAGGTATTACTGACCTGACTGACGTTGGTAAATTCGTTCCAAACCTAAATGTTACTGGTTTCTCTGCCGGCCACACGTCGTCTGTAAACCCATTTATTCGCGGTATTGGTCTTCAAGATCACCTAATCACAACCGATCCGGGTGTGAGTGTATATGTAGACGGTGTTTATCTGGGCCGTCAGGTTGGTCAAAACTGGAGCCTAAATAATATTGAGCGTATCGAGGTACTTCGTGGCCCTCAAGGTACGCTATATGGTCGTAACTCGATTGGTGGTGCAATTAACATCATCACAAAAGAGCCAGACCAAGGTGATGTAACCAAAATCAACACTGAATTTGGTACACGTGGTCGCGTTAAAGCTGATCTTTTTGTTAACCACGGTCTTTCAGAAACCGTAGCGTTTAACATGAACCTGTCATTTAACAAGCGCGATGGTCTTGGTGAGTTCATCAACGTACCTAACGCCGAGTACGATGTTGGTGAGACTGAAGATGTTTCTGGCCGCGTTTCTCTTAAGTGGGAGCCATCAAATGACTTCCGCATGGTATTAACTGCAGATGCTAACAATGGTGACGGCGGTCTGCGTCCTTACACTGTGCTAATTGATGAAGTGGGTTCAGATCGCTACTTCGGTGGTCAGAATGGTGTTGGCGTACCGTTACGTAACACAGATGTGACGCCTGAAGGCGCTGATATCTACGACAATGCAACAGGTACTGAAGCAGTAACTGGCGTGTCGAACGAAGCGCGTGGTCTTTCACTCACTACTGAGTGGGACATTAACGAAGACTACACTGCAAAGGTTGTTGCAAGCCAGCGTACATCTAAGTACAAAGCAGGTCTTGATGATGACGGTACAATTTACTCGTTAGATCAGTTCCCTGAGCGTGGTGAAGCCGATCAAACATCAATCGAACTTCAGCTTAACGGCTATATCAACGAATACACTGACTTTGTTGCTGGTGTTTACTACTTCAACGAAGAAGGTAGCAACCGTCAAGGTGACGACTCTAGTTTTGACGGTGGGGCTAACCTGCTAGAACTCGATCAAGAAACCACTTCAAAAGCGGTTTACGTTAACGTTCGCCGTGACTTAACTGATGAGCTTAGCCTTTCTGGTGGCCTTCGTTACACGAAAGATGAAAAAGAAGCATCAGCGAACGTATTTTCAGCACTTGGTACTATCTATGATTCAAATGATTGGGACGAAGTGACGTGGGAACTCGCCACTAACTACACATTTGAAAATGGCATGACAGGCTATGCGACAATTCAGTCTGGCTACCAGTCGGGTCAATTCCCAGCACGTCCTTACTGCCTAATTGGTGAGTTCTTCGGTGCAGGTGGCTTTGATGATATCGAAGGCGCTCAAGCGGCGGTTCGCGCAAATAACTGTTTTACGGCGTCTGACAATATTACTGCTACTAACTATGAAGTAGGTATTAAAGGTCGTGTGAATGATTACTTCGACATTAGCGTTGCAGTATTTAACACTGAGTTTGAAGATCTTCCTTACCAAGTAAGTCGCGTGAGCGAAGGTGGTTTCGACACCGCAAACCTTGTGGTAGAGCAAACATCTCGTGGTGTTGAAGCTGATGCTACGTTTACCTATGGCAACTTCAGCATGATGACCAGCGTTGGTTATATGGATGTTGATGTTGAAGAGCAAGATGGATTCAATCCTGTAGCGCCACTTACTCCAGACCTAACCCTTGCAATTGGTCCGCAGTATACCTTTGAGCTTGATGGTGGTGATTCAATTCGCGTACGTGCAGATTACTCATATCGTGCAGAAATGTATGGTGAGCCTACTTCAGCACCTGAGCGTATGACTAAACTTGATAGCCGTGAGCTTGTTAACTTCGACATCGCTTATACGCCAGCGAATGATGCGTATACTGTTGCACTTTACGGTCGCAATATTTTTGATGAGCGTTACGACAATGCACGCTTGAATACAGGTGACTACATCCTGAAAATTCTAAGCAACGACGCAAGCGAGTTTGGTGTTAGATTCTCAACTGAATTCTAATAGCTACAACGAGTTACAATTATAAAGCCAGTCTAAAGACTGGCTTTTTTTTGCTTATTTTTTCTTGTTTTATCTTCATTATTAGCATAGTTTTAAAACTGTTCTAAAAATGCCCAGCAACTATTTATGAAAGTGAAAGCACTTTACGGTATTGGTTTTCTTGTTGTTAATATGCTTTTGTCAGGGTGTACCTACACGGTGTATTTACCCGACGATGAAGATATAAACGCGAAGAAAAACGGCAAGGTTGCAGTTGCTAAATCTGAATTTGGTAACCAATGTCGTTATAGCGGAAACGGTGAGTATGGCGCGTGCCCAACGTCAAATAGTGAAATGGTTGGAACATCGTGTTCTTGTCCAACACCTTCAGGGCAGATTATGGGAACGGTGTCGAAATAGAAGACGTGCTTTTGTAGTAAGTAGGGCCTTTCAATCATACGGAGATGGAGCGTGGGATTGTTTACCAGTTTTAAAAAATCGCGGTTAGAAAAAAAGTTTAAGAAAAACGAATGGGTAATCATTCAACCTATTCCGTTCGCTCAATTTGAACAACTTATCGTAGACCATGTAGACGGAGGTTGGGAAATAGAAGATGACTATGAACGGCTCGCTGAAACGAATGCTAAGTGGCAGTGTGAATTACGCAAAGGTACGAGTATTTTAACCTGCGTATGGACCGCCAAACAGCAAGGTATCGTATACGGTCCCGAACGCGTGCTTACCGGTTTGTCTGAAAAGCTAAAAATACCGACGTCTACAGCAATTGCTACGACGTGGTTTTAAGCCTTTATTAGAGCCAACCTTTTTGTTTAGCTATGCGAGCAGCATCTACGCGGTTGGTCGCATCGAGCTTTGAAATAGCCTCTGAGAGGTAGTTTCTTACCGTACCTTCAGATAAAAACAGTGATTGAGCAATGCCTTGGGTTTTAAGCCCTTCTGAAGCAAGTTTTAGTGCGGACATTTCTTTTTGCGACAGTGGATTGTTGTCGTCAAGAGCCATGATGGCGAGCTCAGTCGAAATTACCTTTTCTCCCGCAGAGACTTTGTGAATGGCATCTATCAGGTAGTCGCTGTCAGACTCTTTCAATATAAAACCCTTAACCCCTAAACTTAATGCACGCTTGATGTAGCCTGGTTTAGAAAAGGTAGTCATCAATACCACCTTGGTATTGAGATTTTGCTTTGCAATGTGGGCGGCTAGATCTAGCCCTGAAACCAGCGGCATTTCAATATCGCTCAAAATAATGTGTGGTGCAGGGTTATCATTTAAATAATCAATGGCTTCCTTTCCATTACTGCACTTTTTAACAATGGTTAAGTCGTCTTCTAATGACAGAAGCATGGCAATGGCATCGCGAACCAGCGACTGATCTTCAACAATCAAAATGGTAGTTGGCGCTTTTGAGTTCATAGGGAAGCCTTATGTGACAAAGCTTGCTCGGCAGTAAGCTGAACCCTGACAATAGGGTGGGGAAGGAAAGAAATGTCCACATCCGCATGAATAGACGCCGCGCGTTCTCTAATTCCCATTAATCCGTTTCCTTCTTTAATTGATGCGGTGTTCTCAACTACGCCATGATCTTTATAGGTCATTTTCACGGTTTGCTCATTAACTTCAAGATCAAGGGATACCGCGTTACCGTTTGAATAGCGCAAGGTATTGGTTGTCAGCTCTTTGATAATAAGCGCAAGCTGGCTTTCTTGTTTAGCGCTTAAACGTGCTTCAGCGCCGCCTTCAATATTGGTTGTAACATTAAAGCCGTTTTCTTCTAACAGTGATTTGTCTTTTGCTATTTCATCGCTAAGAGAAAGCTGCTTGATATCTGACACTGCTTGACGAATATCACTCAGTAGCGCTTGAGAAAGTTGTGCCAGCGCTTTTACCTCGCGATGCGCGTCTTCAATCTTATCTTTGCTTATAAGTTTATCGGCCAGTTGTGCCTTTAACGAAATAGAGCTGAGTGCGTGACCCGCAACATCATGTAAGTCTCTGCCTATTCGCTCACGTTCAGCGATCGCAGACAATACTCGTAGTGCTTCGGCCTGCTGGCTCTCTTTCAGACTATGGAGCGTTTCTTTGCGCTCCATAACACCAAACCCGAATAGCACTAAGCTGTTGAGCATCGAAGCACTTAAAAGAAAATGTGCGTTATTAAATACGGTAATGTGCAGTGACACGAGTACCAGCATCATCACGCCTATGCTCATTATGCCTGTCTTGAGCGAATTGTAATAACCTACGATAAAAGCAATAAAGCCGATAATGGTTGCGCCACCAGGGTTTTGAAAGCTGCAAGCTACAGAAAGTAGAAACATGAGTAGCAAATAAGTGGGCAGTGTTTTAACAGGCTGGTTTATGGCTTTAATGTAAAGAATGACAAAGCTAAGGTATCCCAGGGTTTGAAGTACCCATGTTTCGATGGGAAGAGGACGGGAAATAATAAGCGGAACAAAAAAGAACAGTGAAAAAAACAAGCTTCCGTGAGACCAGCGCTTTTTCCGTCCACTTGCCAAAAGGGGCATGTCAGGCGCGGCGCTCTCGTTTTTGACGGCAGGCACCGCGCTGTTACTATCTTGTATGCTTTTATTGCTGAGCATTGTGAGTACTTCGTCCCTACTGAAATACAACGGCAGACTTGCTAGTAATTAGCAGCGTACCAGAGATAATCAACATAATACCCAGCACGGCATAAATGTCGAAAGTTTGTTTCCAAAATACCACCGAAGCAGCGGTGATAAGTGCGATTCCCATGCCCGACCAAATGGCGTAGGCGACCCCAATTCCCATATTCTTTAAGACCATGGCAAACAGCATTCCAGATATCGCGTAGAAAAAGATAGCGCCGTACCCAAAAGCCCACTTCTCCCATCCGTTCGACATTTTAAGCAGCATGGTAGCGGTAACTTCGGTGATAACTGCAACTGCCAAAAGTAAATAAGTCATAGTGCATTCCTTCTTAATTAAAGTGAAATTAGTTAGATTTGATTGATTGAAAACGACGTTCAAGGGTAATTAATGACACAATGTAGACAGCGACAATCACAGCCGATATTGCCTCTACCCGTGCATCGGGAAACAAGTACCAGGCGGCGACAATGCCGAAGGTTCTGGTTAGCGTGTGAAAGTAGCCTATCCAGTGTTCGATAGCCCATGATAAAGGCATCCACATCAGGCCTGCGAGAATGCCAATACTCAATGGAACGGTGGTGTGGTCGATGGCTGCAACGGGAAGCGCAATGGCAAATACCATTAGGCTCATGATCATGCCAACGAAGAAAAGACGATCAAAACTATTCTTTGCCGCCTTCTTGGCAAAAAATCGCTCACCGGTGAGGTAGGAAAGACCTGCACCGAGGTAGAAGATGGCACCTGTGCCGATATACAGCAACCAGGTTATGGTTAATTCAGATACAAAGGGAGCGCTGATACCAAGTAGAGCCCAAACAACAGTGCCTGCCAGCGGCATGGCAATGAATCGGTTCTTTTTAAAATCTTCCCGCTGCTGTTCCAATGGGATGGAAGCATTTTGAACGGGAGTTATTGATGAAGCGTGAGATACTTGTTCCATAAGCTTTACCTGATGTAGTAATGTCTATAGGTAAAGTATGCCGAGGTACCTCAGATTGCGTTAGTCACAAACGTCACCAATCGCGTATGACAATTGTCATCAGTTCACTTAATGAAGCCTATTAACTAAGTCTGTCGTGCTTTTTTCGCTTTTCGTTTGTTTAAAACTGAATCACCATCTTCCTTAGACAGCATTAAGCTATCGTAAATGCTGACAAGTGCTACTGCAGCCATAAACATCATAGATAGCGTAAACGTTTGTAGGTTTGGCATATTGGCGCTTTGTCCAAGAATGAATGCTGCAGCAGCGATAGCAAGCGCAGAAAGGGTAATGCCAAGACCGCGGTTCATTTGCATTAAAATGGCGCCTAGCGTGTTTGCGTCTCGCATTTTATTGGGGGGGACGTCGGCAAAAGCAATGGTGTTTATTAACGTTAAGTGCATTGAGCGAGTAATACCGTTAACAAATAAAATAACGGCAATAGTAAATGACGATGTGGAGTGATTTATCATCGCGAGCGCCACAAAACCAAGGGCGATGAGCACGCCGTTTACTACAAGCACGCGTTTGAAGCCGAAGGTATTCATGATCCACGTTGTCGCTGGCTTTATCGCTAAGTTTCCAGCAAACAGCCACAGCAACAGTGAGCCGGCTTCTACAGGTGAGTAACCTAATCCAAGCTGGAGCATGAGTGGCACAAGAAACGGTGCACTGCCAAGTGCGACACGCATAACAGAGCCGCCAAACACAGTAAGCCGGAAGGTTTTGTGTTGCATCGCATCGAAAGAAAATAGTGGGTTCTTGGCCGTTTTTACGTGTTTGACTGCCAATACCATGAGTACTAAGCCAATAGCGATGATGCCAAGTGGTCGAATAAGCTTGTCGCTGGTACTCGCTAAAAACTCGATCCCCGCCATAAACAGCGCAAAGCCGATACCGGTGAGCAAAAAGCCTTTAATATCGAATTTACCTACATTGCCTTTAATGTTTTTAAGGAGATACAGTGACGCGATGATAGCGATTATGCCCAGTGGAATATTCATATAAAAAATCCACTGCCAACTGAAATGAGTGGCGATGTAACCGCCTAGCACAGGGCCTAGTAGCGGTGCGCTTAACGCAGGCCAGGTTATAATGGCCACGGTTTTTACCAGCTTTTCCTTTGGCAAGTCCCGCAGAACCACTAATCTTCCCACGGGAACCATCATTGCCCCGCCTAAACCTTGAAGAATGCGAGATAAGGTAAATTCGAATAAGCTAGTACTCAGGCCACAAAGGACCGAGGCAAAAGTGAATACGGCAATCGCTGCTACAAATATAGTGCGTGCGCCAAATTTATCGGCTGCGTAACCACTTAATGGAATAAAGAGTGTTACGGCTACCAAGTATGCCGATACACCAATAGATAAGTGGGCTGCCGGCACATTGAAGTCGGCAGCAATGACAGGTAACGCCGTGGTGATAACCGTGGCGTCTAAAATTTCCATAAAGAGTGCCCCTGCAACCAAAAGGGCAGTGGCGAACTCTCTATTGAACAATTTCAAAGGCTCTAACTACGCGCGCGACACCCGTAATATTACGAGCAATATCTACAGCGGCTGTGGCTTCTAAATTGGTTAACCGACCCATCAGGAATACTTCTGAATCTTGAACCACTACCTTAACTTGTAGAGCAGGCACTCGTTCGTCTGCCACAATTTTAGTACGCACTTTTGACGCTAACCACAGGTCGTTGGCTTGTGTGCCTGCACCTATCGCCTCGCCAATTCTAATTTGGTTGTGAATTTTTTTGATATAGCTTACTTCTTGGGCGCGGCGCACAGCTTCGTCAACTAAGCCTTGGTTTGGCGCTTGCCCGGTTAGCAACGCTACACCGTTATAAACATCCACTTGAAGGTTAGCCTGCTCTTTAAGCGCATCGCTTTTCGACCATTGATACGACACCGCAGCATCGGCATTTTGGTCATCAAGCTGCGTGCCCACAGTACGTCTGTCATTAGCCACTTTCGCAGCCATAGCGCCTGCAGCTCCAACGGCCACTACACACCCTTGCAATGTAAGAATTAGGGCTAATAAAGAACCCAGTAGTCCCAAATTTTTCACTTGTGTCCTCGTTATCTGTTTTATACCAATCCGCATAGATCATTGCCCACTCAGAAGGCGCTGGCAAGCTTCATAGCAAAGCGTGGGAATGCAGGAATGGCTGTTCCCTTTCAAATTCCCAGAATGAAGCTAGGAAGCTTGCCAGACCTTCCCGAAGGGCGAGTTTAAAATGTTCGTACTCTTTGTTGTGTCACCTTGATGTAGAACCACTATACCTACGGTAACACGCCGCGATTACGAACATTTTAACTCTCGCTGAGTGGGTAATTATCTATGCGGACTGGTATTACTACTCGTCGCCGTGATCGGCAGGGAATAAGCTGTCGTCAATGCATTCACATAAATTGTGAATTACCAGTAAATGAACTTCTTGAATACGCGAAGTGCGGTTTGACGGCACGCGAATTTCAACATCATGTTCACTTAAGAAGCCCGCCATTTCACCGCCGTCTTTGCCAGTAAGCGCGACAATGGTCATATCGCGAGATAATGCCGCTTCCATCGCTGCTATGACGTTACGAGAGTTACCGCTGGTTGAAATAGCCAACAGTATATCTCCGGGTTGGCCGAGCGCCCGTACTTGCTTCGCAAATATTTCTTCGAAGTTATAGTCATTCGCAATAGACGTCAGGGTTGAGGTGTCTGTGCTTAATGCGATTGCCGGTAAGCTGGGACGGTCGCGCTCGTAGCGATTGAGCATGTTGGAAGCAAAATGTTGCGCATCACCTGCAGACCCGCCATTACCACAGCTCAGTACTTTATTACCTCTAATTAAGGCTTCAACGATCATGTACGCCGCTTTCTCAATATGCTCTGGCAATATTTCCGATGCCGCTATTTTGGTTTGTATGCTCTCGGTAAAATTCGCTTTTATCTGTTCAATCATGTGTCATCTCTTTTTTTTCACCACACGGCAGACCATTTAGTGAAATTTTTTGCGCTGCATTACAGCGCCTTGATTTTTGTAATGGCCAGTATCTGAAAGTCAGACGTTTAAACTGTGGCCTCAGCGCGAGAGAAAAACGGCCTAACGTTTATCGCTCGCGATAATCAACTCGCATTTACTATTGAAGCGTGCGAAAAAACTCAACCAGGTTTCTAGCTTCATCTTCAACCTTAAAATTTTTCACAACGTGTTCGCGTCCGGCTTTGCCCATTTCTGCGAGTTTGTCCATATCTGAAAGCAGCAAATCCATCTTTTCTGTGACAGCTTGCTGGTCTTTGGTAGGAACAATATACCCATCAACGCCTGGCCTAATGATGTCTTCCCATGCGCCCGCCTGAGTAGCTAATACCGCAGCCCCAGCACTCATGGCTTCAGGTACAGTTAATCCAAATCCTTCGTTATAGCTAAGAGCACTTACTAATGACAGTGCACTGAAGATTCTAGGAATTTGCTCAAACGGCAATTCACCGGTGAAAACAATTCGGTCAGTTAACCCGGCTTTAGAAATTTTTTCTTTAAGCTCGTTTACAAATTCTTGGTTACTCGAGGATATGGCACCTACAACTACTGCGTTCACGTCAGGGTATTTGGGCAATACTTTGATGCACGCTTCAACAAATAGATGAACGCCTTTTTGCTCTCTAACTCTGCCCAGAATACCAATGCCGTACTTGCCGCCGTAGCCTAATGCTTGCCAAGCTTCTTGCTTGTTTTCTGCTGGCGTGTAGTTGTCTATTTGCACACCGTGGAGATTTATCTTGGCGGGGGGCTTATTTAAATATTTTGCAGAGCGATTACTCATTGCAATAACCGCATCCATTTTGTTGCTTAACCACACCGTAGAAGCCGAACGCTTTCGCTGAGCGGCAGAGCTAAATACAAGCTTTATTTTGGCGCGAAACACGTATTTGAGGATCACACCCTGAATCATCTCGTCAACGCGACGTGCATGAAAAATTCGCCACTTACCATTACTAAGCGGGCGTCGACACATTTTTGCGACCTCCCAAAAAGTAATAGTCATTGATGGGTCTGGAACAAAATGCTTGCCCATTATCCGCAAATTAATCATATGCTTCTGTAGCGATGTTACTTGCAGCATCGTAGACGTTACGCCAGAAAAATTAGAGCTGGAGTTGCCGACTATTAGCTCTATTTCTTGGTTATCAACGCTGCTGGACGAAACCTTGTTGTTGGGATGACTCATTATTTGTGGGAACCTAAGAAACTTTCATCAAACCGATGAAGGGTTGCAAATCATAAGATAAAATAAACGGAATACGTCTGACATAAAGACATTTTCATCAATATCGGCCACGCCCATCGTTGGCGTACGCTTCTAGTCCTCTTTGGGGGACATCAGTTTAAAAGCTGGATATTGTCAGTCTTTAGCCCACGTTCTTCAACCACTGAAGGTTGTCTCCGTCTATGGCTACAACGTCTATTCGCAGAGAAGTAGACGCTGGATTTAAGCCATTATCTAACAAATAGAAATCAAACGCAGCCTGAATTCGCTGGAGCTTTTTGGCAGTCACAAACTCTAAAGCACTGCCAAACTGATTTCGTCTTCGGTATTTAACTTCAACGCACACTATGGTGCTGCCGTCTTGCATTACAATGTCGAGCTCGCCACGCCGAGTGTGGTAATTTCGACATCGAAGAATAAGGCCTTGTTCCATCAGATATTTACAGGCCTTGTCTTCTGCTGCACTCCCTTGCAGTGTTGACATAATTTTACTCCGAAAGCATTTGAACTTTTTCGTTACGAATAATTGCCTGAGGCTGTTTGCGTATTACTTCACCTTGTTGATTAAGGGAAAGTGTACCCGTTAACCCTTCGTGTGAAAGATATTTCAGCGTGTTAAGCATGCCTAGCTGAGGCAACAACTGATAGGCATCAAAACCGAAGGCAAATAAACGTTTTTGCATAGTATTTTGATTTTGCCAAGCCTGTTCAACCTCCTGCTGAAGAGGTTGCCAACTATGTGAAGGCATTAACCAAGGCATGTCGATAAAGTGCACATTCTGCAGGTCACGCCATTGGTTTTTCCCGCTGTCGTAATCCATTGAACGAGAGGTGGCATACACGGGGACTTGTTTGCCATCGTATGGGTTTAAGCTCGCTTCGATAATGGGGTTAAGCAGTTCTGTGTCTTGAGGTGAGGCAAATGCAACAATGGCATCAATATCACGCCTACTGCGAGGCATGTTGTACACTTCATCATTTGTCATGTACTCAATTTGATTGATACGCTCGTTGCTTTGCGCCACATCTAGCGCCTGTGTAATTCCCTCTCGAAGTGAATTACTGTCGTTAAACGATACCGACGTTATGTTGGCTCGCTGCTTGTTTTCCTGATTGTTGAGCATTCGCCAGTGCTTTTTAAAGGTGTCGTCCATTCGCTGGTACAGACTGCTTTGTGCGGCAATAACGATAGGCGCACGATATCCTTTATTAAAGATAAATTCAGCAAGCTGCTTTGCTTCATCTTCTGGTGCTAGCCCGTAATAATTCAGCGAGGTAGGCAAGCCTAATGAGTGGAGTTCATTTTGTGTGTCATCACCTGCGAGACCTGTACCAGAGGCAAGAGCATCATCGGCTATCGCCGGATTAGATGATCCTGTTGCCAACCCTTTAGCAGACGCATTGTCTGGCAATTCGTCAGGCCTGTTTAATGCAAGTACGTTCACACCAAGCGGCAAACTGGGAATTAAACGCTCAACAGTGTCTTTTAAAAGAGGGCCAATGATGAACTTGGTATCGCCAATTTCGCTGAGTAAATGCTGTGTATCTACTTCGTTGGTGTCGATAAAACGAAGACGAGGTAGAAGGTGTTCATCTTGGCGCTTTTCAACATCGGTGTAATAAGCCGCCATGATGCCATTTTTAACGACTTGTCCTGTGCGAGCTAATCTGCCAGAAAGTGGTAGTAAAACCGCAATATCGTTGGCGCCAGCATCGGTAAGCTGGGTTGCTTCAATCACGTTTTCAGGCAAAGCGTTTTCTAATACATGACCGCGATAAACCTGCTTGAATTGCTGCAGGCTTTTGACTAATTTTTCCGGTGACGACGCGTTTTCTTCGGTTAGTTCGCGAAGAGTAATGAAAGGAGAAAGGTCGGGATAAGCACTGCCTACTGAATCTAGTGACGATGCAGGAATGGAGGTAATCCACTGCCAAACTTGTTGCACTTTTTCATCGTCAGTAAGATTGGTCTTTAATACGCTATTCGCTGCCGCAGCCAGGTTGCCTTGCTGCGTGAAGAGCTGGGTTTGAAGCTCCGCTTTTTGGAATGCGGTTTCGCCTGTACCGGTTACGCCATCCAACATAGCCAGCAATTCTTCTGCCGAGGCATCAGGCATTCCCGCATAGGCTTTGGTTACCAGAAGGGAGTAATAAGATTGATTTACACCTGAAATACCGTCTTCTTTTACCTCATATAGCACTTGCTGAGCCAAAACGGGCTGTTGATTTTGAAGGTACAGGTCAGCCGCTTGCAGCAACAGCGTATCGCGCTGTTCTTTGTTGCGGGTGCGCTCCCATACTTTTTTTGCTTCAAGGAGTTTGTGCTCAGGTGTGACGTTATCTTCAACCTGTGTGGTTTCAATTGGGGTAGGTTCCACTACCACAGGCTTTGACTGGGTTTTAGGTGTACTTCCACAGCCCGTTAGCACCAATACAGAAGCGACGGCTGATAGCGTAAAGATTTTTCCAGCTTGTCCAATATGACGCACAGTTTCATTCCTTTTACATCGTTATAGGCCAAGTTTATCTTAACCAGTGTGAAAATCTACGCTTGCCAGCATAATCTGGACTAATGGCGTGATACACTTATCGCATATTCTTCAAAATTAACGTAAGACTTAATCACTGTTATGACAGACACCGCCACCTTATATATTGTTCCAACACCTATCGGTAATTTAGACGACATAAGTGCCAGAGCAATACGCGTATTAAGTGAAGTAAGCTGGATCGCTGCCGAGGACACCCGTCACAGCGCTCGACTCTTACAGCACTTTAGCATTGGAACGAAAACTCTTTCTCTGCACGAGCATAACGAAGATAAGCGCACAGCAATGCTTTGTGAGCGTTTAAAGGGCGGCGAGTCGGTAGCATTAATAAGTGATGCTGGAACACCGTTAATCAGCGACCCGGGCTTTGTTTTGGTACGCAAGTGCCGTGAGCAAGGTATTCCGGTTAGCGCTCTGCCGGGCCCATGTGCTGCAATTACAGCATTAAGTGCTTCGGGACTGCCAACAGACAAGTTTATATTTGAAGGATTTCTACCGGTTAAAGTGCAGGCACGTGAAAGCGTGTTGTCAGCGCTAATAGATAGAACGTTCACCACTGTTTACTATGAAGCGCCACGTCGAATTTTAGACACCGTTACTGATATACAGCGCGTTCTAGGCGATCGCCAGATTGTGGTAGCGAAAGAGTTATCCAAAACCTTCGAAACCTACGTGAGTGGCAGCGCGCAAGATGTAATTGATTATCTCAATGCGGATGTTGCGCACCAGAAAGGCGAATTCGTGGTCATGATTGGCCCTGCGAAGGTAAGTGACCAGGAGATACCCGGTGAGGCAATGTCGTTGCTAAGTGTATTGTGTGAGCACATGCCGCTTAAAAAGGCCGCTGCGGTGGTCGCCACTCACTATGACTTGAAAAAGAATGCGCTTTATCAAGCTGGGCTAGACGCAAAAGCGTAGACATGTTGTTGATCTTAAGGGCCTTGGAATAAATACAAAGGAGTGTAATTCACGTCAACTGCTCAGTTCAAAAAGGACTGAGGTTTATGGAGGCTCATATGACAAGAACACTCAAAATCACCATGTCAGAAGGAAAATGGTTAGTTGATATATTCTCTCAAGCTAACGACTCAGGTGTGTACGATTTAATCCACCCTAATACCTTTGCGGAAGTTTCTCTAAATGAAGGCGAAATGTACGGCTTTCGTTATAGCCTGCATGGAAAAGCAGGAACGTCATTTAAAATTGAGTTAGATGACGAAGTGCTGGCTGAAGGTGAGCTAGACAAATCTGAGGCGGCGTCGGGAAGTGGAGTTGTATAGTCTCTAGAACAGTGTTTAGCGATTATTCTGCACGCTTTTATTGTATACTCGCCTGTTTTAGAAGCTCTCTTTAGGATTGAAGTATGCGCCAAACCCTTTCTGTTATTGTTATTACCAAAAACGAAGAAGACCGCATAGCCCGTTGTTTGAAGTCTATCGAAAAAATAGCAGATGAGATTGTTGTTCTTGATAGTGGTAGCACAGATAAAACGGTTGAAATTGTTCACCAATTTACAGACAAAGTGTTTGTTACAGATTGGCAGGGCTTTGGTGTTCAAAAGCAACGTGCTCTGGATAAAG
Organism: Alteromonas sp. G4i35; assembly: GCF_054960375.1. Lineage (NCBI taxonomy): Bacteria > Pseudomonadati > Pseudomonadota > Gammaproteobacteria > Alteromonadales > Alteromonadaceae > Alteromonas > Alteromonas sp. G4i35. The sequence continues at coordinate 113,617 of NZ_JBHNZD010000007.1, forward strand.
CAACGTGCGATTGGGTTTTATCGCTCGACGCAGATGAAGAAGTGGACGAGCAGCTAGCGTCCACTATCTCAAAACTACTCAAGTCCGAGCCCACTCATAACGCTTACAAATTACGTTGGCGCAATATTTTCCTTGGAAAAGTTACCAGATTTGGAAGGACTGGCAGGGCACCTACAAGGCTTTTTAAAAGAGAAGCGTCACATTTCACCAAAGATATTGTCCATGAAAAAGTGGTACATCAAGGTGAGGCAATTTGTTTGAAAGGTGGCTATCTAAAACATTACTCAGTGCGTGATTTTGAACACTTGCTACATAAAAATCGCGATTACACATGCCTAATGGCGACTAAAAAATTTAAGGCAGGTAAAAAGAGCCATGGGCTTGCGTTGGCATTATTAAGGTCAATGCTAACCTTTATCCAAATCTATATTTTCCGCTTAGGGCTCTTGGATGGAAGTAGAGGATTCCTGTTCGCTGTTTTGTTCGCACAATATCAGTTTAATAAGTACGCAGGCCTTTGGGCGCTAGAACAGACATAATCGAACTCATAATTTGCATTTACGAACCTAAACAAAAAGCCCGTGACGTCAATGTCACGGGCTTTTTTTATAGAGAATAGCTAACTGATTTTTCGTCTCAAGTTTAAGACAAGCGACCTTTAAAGTCTTCGTAGCTAAATTCGCGAACTAGTTCGAAATCGCCGTTAGAACGCAGAATGCCGATAGCAGGATGTTCTACACCGTTGAAGAAGGTGGTTTTTACCATGGTGTAATGCATCATATCTTCAAACTGTAATCGATCGCCGGGCTTAAGCGGCGCATCGAATGAGTAGGTATCAATGACATCGCCAGCAAGGCACGAATTGCCACCTAGCTTCACATTATATGCTTTTTCATTAGGCATACCCGCGCCCAAAATTGTAGGGCGATAAGGCATTTCCAGCACATCTGGCATATGTGCAGTAGCTGAAATGTCTAGAATAGCGATATCTCCGTCATTTTCTACCATATCAACCACTTCGCAAATTAATGGCCCTGTCTGCCATGCTACCGCAGACCCTGGCTCAAGAATTACGTCTAGGTGTGGGTAACGGGCTTTAAAGTCTTTTAATGTGTTGATGAGGTGCTCAACATCATACCCTTCACGGGTCATCAGGTGTCCGCCACCTAGGTTTAACCACTTTAATTGACCAAGCCATTTGCCAAAACGCTTTTCAATGGCTTCAAGCGTGCGTGCAGTAGCAAAAGAATCACACTCACAAAGGTTGTGGCAGTGAAATCCTTCAATACCCGATAAGTCTGCGCCTTCTAGCTCACTAGCACGTATGCCTAAGCGAGAACCTGGTGCAGCTGGGTCGTACAGTGGCGTATCTGCTTCTTGATGCTCAGGGTTTATACGAAGGCCTAACGACACGCCTGCTAGCACGTCTTTATGCGCGTTCCACTGGGTCAAACTATTAAAAGACAGGTGATTAACAAGACCCGCCAATTCCTTTGCGTCATTAACCTTGTACGCAGGAGAATATGCGTGAACTTCTTTACCCATCTCTGCAGCAAGTTTCGCTTCCCAAACCGAACTGGCCGTTGCTCCGTGTAAGTACTGTTTGATGATGTCGAAGCAAGACCACATAGAAAAGCCTTTAAGCGCCAAGATAATACGCGCGCCAGATTCGTCTTGAACCTGTTTCATCAGCTCAAGGTTTTTAATTAATTTTGCTTCTTCCAGCACGTAGCAAGGAGAGGGAATATCAGTACGTTGAGTTAAATCGGTCAATGGGATAAAGCTCCAAAAAATAAAACGGCTTTCAACATTTATCAAACGCCTAATGTATTACATTACAGGTCGTAGCTCAAAACTACTCTGTATCCTACATTCCAGTAATCTGATCTAGATTTAAATAGTGGCGTTAATAAAAAAGGGCGCTTGAATTAAGCGCCCTGATGTTTCAATTATTTAGTGAAAGGGCTACCTTCACATTCGAGTACGTGCCATGGCAGACCATGCTCGTTAAGCATATCCATGAATGGGTCTGGATCGAATTGTTCCATGTTCCATACACCAGCTTCTTTCCATGTGCCGTTAAGCATAAGCGCTGCGCCAATCATCGCAGGAACACCTGTGGTGTAAGATACTGCTTGCGCGCCTACCTCTTCGTTACATTTCGCGTGGTCACAGTTGTTATAGATAAAGATAGTTTTTTCTTTGCCATCTTTAATACCTGTGATGTAAGTGCCAATGCACGTCATACCGCTATAACCTTCAGCAAGTGAGCCTGGGTTAGGAAGTACTGCTTTCAAGAACTCTAGTGGTACAATCTTCTGGCCTTGGAATTCAACTGGCTCAATGCTAGTCATACCAATACCTTCAAGTACACGCAGGTGGTTAAGGTAAGCATCGCCAAAGGTCATCCAGAAGCGTGCACGCTTAAGAGTAGGGAAGTGCTTAACAATAGACTCTAGCTCTTCGTGGAACATCAGGTAAGATGCGCGAACACCAATGTTTTGATAGTCCAGATCTTCACGTACGCTTAACGGATCGGTTTCTTTCCACTCGCCGTTTTCCCAATAGCGACCGCGTTGGGTAATCTCACGAATGTTGATTTCAGGGTTGAAGTTAGTCGCGAAAGCCTGGCCGTGATCGCCGCCATTACAGTCTACGATATCAAGATAGTGGATTTCGTCGAAGTAATGCTTAGCTGCATATGCTGTGTAAACGTTAGTTACACCTGGATCAAAGCCACTGCCAAGAAGGGCCATAATGCCCGCGTCTTTAAACTTGTCTTGGTAAGCCCACTGCCACGAGTATTCAAACTTCGCTTCGTCTTTAGGCTCGTAATTGGCGGTGTCTAGGTAATCAGTATTAGTTGCAAGACATGCATCCATGATTGGAAGGTCTTGATATGGCAACGCAAGGTTGATTACTAGGTCTGGCTTTACTTCGTTGATAAGTGCTTCCACTTCTTTTGCGTTGTCAGCATCAACAGCGAAAACACCCTTAACGCGATCTGCACCTACTTCTTGCTGTAGCGCTTCACACTTAGATACCGTGCGGCTTGCTAAGTAAATTTCGTCGAAATGTTGCGGTAAACGTGCACATTTTTTCACAGTTACCGACGCAACACCGCCAGCACCAATAATTAAAACGCGAGACATAATAACTAATCCCTAATTTTGCTAATGAATTTTGGGCTGAATGCTAGCAGACCAATGGGATTTGGCAAGCAAAGACAGCCCATGACAGTACAAAAAATTTTAATCGTAACAACGAATGTAAAAGGTATTGCACACCTACTAGCGGCCTACCTTTCAAAGCCCTCATTATTGACCGTTTATGGTCCACGCCGAGATACGTCGTTCAATAGAAGTTTGAGCTGATACGAAAGCAGAAACGTTTTAAAATTAATAACGTGTCTGCAATTCTGCTCGGTTTAAAATATAAAGTCGCTCGAATTTCAGCGGGTAACCGTATCAATTGGTGGCGATATGACTACCTTATCATCAACTTTGTAATAAGGGTAAAGAATCAAACGCTCTTCATGATTTGGTGTAGCAGTGGCTATGGCAATGGCGTCGAGGGTTTTACTGTCTTGGGTATTAACCGCCGCAGCATAAACCAATACGCTGTAGCTGTTTGTGTCGGTGGTGGTATCGATAATTCGCCACTGAAGCTGCTCGATAAGCTGTGACTCTCGCTTTTGACCTTGTGTTTCGTCGTTGAAAATACAACCTACTCGGCCGTTTTCATAGATGGCAGCAAAGGGGTAAAACACATCGCATACGGGTAACATAAGCTCACATAAGCTTAGTGACTTCGACACGAGTACGTTTAATGGCGTTGGCAATGTAACTGGACGGTCGATCATAGCGCATCTCCTGTGAGTTAGCGTTGCTGGACACTTGCTAATACCTACGCTTACTACGTCACATTAGTTTAATATTCACCATTGCGATAGCTAAACACTACCATTTCATACTAAAAGATTAAGAGACTATAGGGCGATTGCTTTTTATCGGTTGTTCTTCAACGCGACTTAATAGTTCGGCGATGAGGAAGTGGACATTAGCTTTAAGGCGCTAAAAGTTGTTTTTGGTATTTCAGTGGTGTTGTTGAGTACCACTTTTTAAAGGCGTGGGTAAATGATGATTGTTCCTGAAACCCCAATAAATCTGCGGTATCAGCGATGGAGTGATGTTTCAGCAAATCATCTAAGCGGGCTTTGCGTTCGCTATTGAGAATTTGTTGAAAACTAGTGCCACTTTGCTTCAATTTTCGCTGTAAGGTGCGCGGACTGATAAAAAGTGCATTGGCTACGCGTTGCTGATCGCAGCCTTTTAAGGTTGGATTGGCTTTTAAAAGCGCAACGACTCTATGACTTATGTCTTCATGCTGATTGGCGGTGAACTGGCTATTGGCAAATTGAACACGGTCGCCGCCTTTGCTCGCCATTAGTTCTTCTTCGGTCACTTTTACGAGCGCACTAAACATCGCTTTGTTCTCGCTGGTAAATGGAATATGTAAAAGGTGCTGAGGAAAAATAATGGCGTTGGTGTTGGCGTTATCAACCACCTCACAATTGAACCACATCGCTAGCATGGCTTTTTCCGAATCGCTCAAAGGAAACGTAAAGGTGACGGCATTCAGTTTACAGGCAGAACCTAATATCTTGTAAACGGTTGCTACCCAGGCTGTGGTGTTGCGCAATACCATCTGCTTGCAATCGGCGCTTTTGGGTACCCACTCAACGCGGGTATTGTCAGGTTCGAAAAACACGCTAGTGGTGCCAATGTCAGCGACTAAAGCGTCAAAGCGGGTTAGCGCATTAATGGCTTGAGCTAAGTTTTCGCAACTTTCAACAAGATAACCCAGTACTCCGTAATCTTTCGCCTGAATATGTTTACCCAACTCAAAACCAAATAGCGAATTGTTGGTTAATGCGACCCCTTGGTTTAACAGCTCAACGTATACATTCATATCAACACGTGAAGAGCCAGACAGTGAGTCATGCTTCTGGGTAGTTAACGAAACATTGTCGGCATTAACGCCTAAGCTAACTAAATAGCTCACCGTACTTTGGATATAGGCTGAGGAAACTGATGGCATATGCTTGTCGCAAAATAACAAAAACACTGTCGCATTAACGCAAGATAAAACAGTAATGTCAATTTATGCTAGGAGCCGTCAGAAAAGGAAATAACGTAGATGGTTAACGTTTGCTACCAAAAAAATATTGCTGCAACGCCCAAAGAACTGCGCGATACACTGCTTGATCACCAGAATTTAAGCGATTTTTTCAACGCGTCGTTTAAGGTATTGAAAGCAGAAAATGATAATGAGATTAGCGGCGGAAAGGGCTGCGTAAGAGAAGTCACTATTCTGGGAGTACGCTTTAAAGAAGAAATTGTTCGTGCAGATACCAACGGCATTGAGTATAGAGTGGTTGATGACTTCCCAGTGAAGGCGCACAGGGGCGCTATTGCGTTCACGCAGCAAGAAAATGCAACAAACGTTTCTTATCGCATTGCCTGTCGGGCGCCCTGGTATATACCAAACTGGTTACTGACGCGCCTGTTGCAAAACGATATTAAGCAATGTCTAGATAAGTTAGGAGCACGCTTTGATCCCCGTTGAACTTATTTTGCTAGGCTTGAGCCCTGTATTTTTACTGTGTGTTTTTGTTGAATTTAAAAAAGCACGACAGTTTTACAATGTAAAAGACAGTGCAAATAATGCCTTACTTGCATTACTTCATCAGGGCTCTGATGCCTTGGTCTTGCTTCTACTAATGCCTTTCTTTATTTGGTTGCACCAGTTTTCACTATTTAAAATAGAGCTTAGCGCACTGTCACTTTTTGCAGGTTTTATCCTTCAAGACTTTTTGTACTACTGGTTTCATCGTGCTTCACACAACATACACTGGTTTTGGCTAGCGCATGTGGTACATCACAGCTCGACAAAAATGAATTTCACAACGGCTTTCAGGCAAAGCGTTTTGTATCCTTTTGTGGGCATGTGGCTGTTCTGGGTACCAATGATTCTTATTGGTTTTTCGCCAAGTCTGGTCTTTGCCATTGTCGCTATCAATCTGGCTTATCAGTTTTTTGTACACACTCAAACGATTGGAAACCTAGGCTGGGTAGAGCGTATCTTCAACACGCCTACGCATCACCGTATTCATCACGCAACGAATAAACCATACATTGATAAGAATTACGGTGGCGTACTTATTATATGGGATAAATTATTCGGCACTTTCGCTAAAGAAGACAAAACGATAACGATAAAGTACGGCATTGTAGGAAAAATGCCTGAGGACAATCCTCTTAGCGCTAACTTCAGTCAAATAGGTGTGCTTCGTGAACAGCTTCAGCACGCAAAAGGGATAAAAGCAAAGTTAAAAAGGTTGTTTGGCTATCCTGTCGCAGATTGATACTAATGGTCTTACACAATCAAAGTACTAGATGGATTGCTAGCGCTACCTAGAGAAGCGCTAGCCTTGGTATGGCACTATTCTTTACTAGCAATTTTCTGAAGGTTGCTGTGAATTTTGAAAAGTACGATAAGCAGTTCGCACCAGATTCTTGCGCCAATACAGCCAGACACGATAATAAATAGGCCGTATACAAAACTCGCGTCGTACCCTACAAACATCGTTGTTACGCCACTTACCACAGATCCTAAAAGCAATAGCCAGTACACGAAAGTGATAATCTTAGGGGTTAACATTGAGTCGAAGAAGAAAATATCTTTCATAATCATTCCTTGATGAAGTTTGCAGGTAGCAAGCGCTAATGTTATGCCGCATCCTGCGACAAACTTCTTGTTGTTATCGTTGTTTAGTGTTTAAAAGAATTGTGAGCAAGCTCACAGGGATAGTTGTAACACCGAAAGGTAGTGATCGCAACACTCTGTTATAAAAGGGGTTTATCTTGCGCCTTGCAAGCCGCCTGTGTGCAGTACAACAATGCGTGACCCGTCTTCAAACATACCTTTGGCCAGCATATCTTTAACTGCCCAAAAGGCTTTGCCGGAATAAACAGGCTCGATATCAAAATCGAAAGTATTATTAAAATCGTTGCAGAAGGTTTGAAGCTCATTTGGCGCTTTGGCGTAACCACCGAAGTGGTAGTTGTGTTCAATATGCCAATTTGATCGCCCAAGCGAGGCTGGAAGAAATTGTTCGACTAATCCTTCTAAGTAGTCTTCACCCTTCAGCACGCCAACACCGACAGCGTTGCAACCAGTGCGATGGAGAGTGTCTTTCGCATTATTTTCATTACGTTTATTTAATGCACTGACTATTCCCGCCAAAGTGGCTCCACTGGCGACAGGAGCGACAATAAAATCAAAATCTATGTTGATTTCATCAACCATGTCCTTTATCCCTTGAAGCGCTTGTGCTTGGCTTCCGCCCTCAGGAATGATCATCGCGTCAGGTTGCTGCTGCTTAAGATGAAGTAGATATGCGCTATCGTTTCGCTTTTTGTAAGTGACTCGGTCTACATAGTCGATACGGGTGCCCCAACTTTTCAAATCCTCAATCATGGGTGTAGGTGCAGCGCTGTAGTCACCGCGAATAACGGCGTTAAAAGGAATGCCCAATTTATAACAAACAAAGCCTAGTGCATGCAGGTGGTTAGAAAAACCGCCGCCGAAACTCACTATCGTTTTTGGCAACGGGCTGGTGAGCGCATGACTTAGCTTTCGCCATTTATTACCTGACATTACAGGGTGAATAGCATCATCACGTTTAACAAATAGCGATACCTTGCTGGCACCTTCCCAATTTGGCTTAAATGGGATTAGCGGTGAGGGCAGGGTTAATGACGATTTAAATGCATCAAGGGGAAGCACAACGAGAGCCTAGTGTCAGTTGATCAAATGTGTGAAGGCAAGAGTATAACCAGATAGAAATTCAATAAAAGACCTGTAATGTTTATTACGCTAATAAGAGCATAGTTATGGTTATCAAAATGTATGGCCTATTTCGCCAGTTGAGAGCTAAATCCTTACCAATGCGCCCAGAAAGTGCCAGTGGTGTGTGGGGACATTCGATGTATAGCGCTAGCATGGCTGCGAAGATGTTTTCCATCATTCTTTTTGTTTCGATATCAACAAGCGGGCTAATCATGTCAAAGAATGCGGTTGCGCAAGAGCCAGATGTTAAGCACATCAGTAATTATGTTCCCAATGCAAAGCTTGTTGGAAAAGGAATGTTCTCTTACTACTTCTGGGATGTGTATACCGGTGAGCTTTATGCGCCTGAAGGTGAATACGCCAATCAGCCCCCCTTTGCACTAAAGTTAACGTACCAGCGAGACTTGGAAGGCAAGAAAATTGCCCAGCGTTCTATTGATGAAATGAAAAAGCAAGGAGACCTATCGGCTGATGATTCAGACAAGTGGCTTTCCCTGATGAATAGTATCTTTCCTGACGTCAGCGAGGGCGACGTCATTACCGGTATCGCTACGAAAGATGGCACGAGTGTGTTTTACGTGAACGGTGAAAAGGCTGATGAAATTGAAGACAAAGCATTTACACAGCGTTTTTTTGATATCTGGCTAAGCGATAAAACGTCTGAGCCAAAATTTAGAAAGAAGTTATTGGGAAACGGATAAGGGCAACGCTTTATTAGCACTACGCCATGTCTATCTCGTCAATTGATTAAGGTTACGAAAGTGATAAAGAATACGGTGAAGTTTGTTTTAGGAATCGGAATTGCCGCTTTAACGGTAGCAGGGCTATCCGGATGCTCTGTTTCAGTGGATGGTGAAGACTACAGGTCTGTATCGCCTGTTTTCGATATTGAGCAATTTTTTGATGGGAACGTTAAAGCCTGGGGCATTGTTCAGAACCGCTCGGGCGAGGTGGTGCAAAGGTTCATAGTAGACATCGATGGTTCAGTAGATGGCGATACGTTAACCCTTGATGAATCCTTTAATTACGGTGTGGGCGACGGTCCAACGTCCCGTACTTGGACCATCGTAAAGCAGAGTGATAATAGCTATGTGGGTCGCGCGAGTGACATTGATGGTCCAGCCACAGGCACAAGCTTTGGCAACGCATTTAACTTTCATTACGAGATGGATTTGCCGGTGGATGACACTACCTATTCAGTGACGTTTGACGATTGGTTTTGGGCATTTGACGACAGTACTATGATGAACCGTTCGTATATTCGTAAGTTTGGCATTGTGATGGCAGAAGTCACCATATTTATGCAAAAACAAACAGACTAATACGCCATTCAGCTCGTTTTTTGAAAAATGCTGGCCAGTAGATTTACTGGTCAGTGACTTGTTACTCGTCGACCCTCCATCTTCATATATTTCCGTTTTCGTTTCACATTTGAAACTAATCGACATTTACTTTGGCATTACCCGTGAGGTGGCATTTCGTTCCATGCTAATGTAAGCGTTTAATTCGTTATTTTTCTTTGCTTAGGAGCGTTCATGAAAGTTGCATTGATGATGGAAAACAGTCAGGCGGCTAAGAATCCGGTAATATTAAATGAGCTCACAAGCGTGGCGGACTCACTGGGACACGCTGTATTCAATGTGGGTATGAACAGCGAAGCTGATCACCATCTTACCTATGTGCACTTAGGCATAATGGGAGCTATTCTACTCAACTCGAAAGCTGTCGATTTTGTGATTTCAGGCTGTGGTACGGGTCAAGGGGCTATGATGTCGTTGAATGCTCATCCAGGCGTATTTTGCGGTTATTGTATCGATCCTTCAGATGCATTTTTGTTTAACCAAGTTAACAATGGAAATGCGTTAGCGTTACCTTTTGCAAAAGGCTTTGGATGGGGCGCTGAACTTAATGCGCGTTATATCTTTGAGAAAGCGTTAACAGGCGAGCGTGGCGCGGGCTATCCCGTTGAACGTAAAGAACCTCAAGTACGAAACGCTGGTATTCTCGCAGATTTGAAACGTGCGTTGGCTCCAGAGAGCTACGTCGATTCACTGAAAAAAATGGACGTTGAACTGGTTAAAACAGCCGTATCTGGAGAGCGTTTCCAGCAGTGTCTATTTGACCACGGTCAAGATGAAGAGATTAAAGCGTACGTGAAGTCGCTGTTAGCGTAAGCGACTGGCACAAATCACAACGTTGAAAATGTAGGATAAAAACGCTGATGCTAAGAAAAAAGCGTCAGCGTTTTTTTATTTTTTGTCGACAAAAACAATAGTCCAAAGCTTAACGCTTAAACGTAAATACCACACCTAACCCGTGCCCTTTAACTAGCGGGTCGTGAATAAACCAAATGTGGCCGTCGTGTAACTTCACAATGGCAGACACAAGCGATAAGCCCAACCCATTTCCCTTACTGGTTCTACTGCCGTCTGCCCGATAAAATCGGCGCTCCAGATTCACAATTTCATGTTCACCCACGCCAATTCCCGCATCGTTCACGGCAATCACGATATGACTTGCTGTGGTAGAGAGCTGTACGGTGACCACACTTTTTTCATTAGAGTACTTTATGGCGTTGTCTAACACGTTAGCTACAGCTTGAAATAGCAGGTTAGGATCGGCAAGCATTGTAACTGCAACGAGCTCGCTCGAAAGGGTAATGTCGCGCTCTTCTGCAAGGGGGTGATAAAGGTCAACCACGTCCTCTACGATGGCGCGTACGTCAGTGGAACAAAAGCCTTCTTTCTTATTGGTGGTTTCAAGCCCACTTATGCGTAACAAGCTGTTAAACATGTTTAACAGGTTGTCGGCTTCTTGGGTTGTATCTTCCCTTAGTTGAGTGTCTTCGATTTTTTCTAGCGTGTTGCGAAGTCGAGATAACGGAGTGCGAAGGTCATGGGCGATGCTATCGGTCACTGACTTTATATTGTTGACTGAACTCTCGATAGTATCGAGCATTTGATTAAACACAAATGACAAACTGCTCAGGTCGTCCCAATTACTGTCAATTTCTAAACGCTCTTGCAAGTTTCCCGTTTTGATAATTTTATCCGCCGTTTGCGACATGCGGTTAATTCGATTAACCACGTAAACAGCAATAGCGAAGCTCAGCACACTCAAGGTACAAAGCAACACCACAATGATCCAGCTGAACGTTTTACCAAACCACTGTGCGCTGTATAAATCGTCAATGCCACGACCAACGTAAAGCACGTGATCGCCAAGGGTTACTTCTCTCATAAGTGCTTGGCGCAGCGTTTTTCTCGTTGTGCTATTGGGGCGGGTGATAACTATTTCTGCGGTAGCAAAACTGGCGCTTTTGTGGCGCTCAAGAACAAGGGGAATTGACGACAAATTGCCAGCCACTACTTGTTCATCTTTACTCAGTGCAACAAATGAACGTAGGTGGTCGGACGCTGAGGTGATTGTTGAGCCATTTGGCGAATGTTGGCCATTGTCTTTGGCTATCGCTAACTTAACCGCCTCAATACCGAGGTTTTCATAGAGAGTAATCAGAGCGTTTGTTTTGGCATTAACGGCAGCATTCGATTCCGAAATAAACAAGTCGCTGCTCGTTAATCGCCAAAAATAAACAATTAAAACAATGGCAATACAAGCTAGAGTAGTGAGCAATACGCCTACGCGAAAACTTGAACTACGCGTAAAGTCGCGTATTGCTATCATGCAAGCCCATCCGCTATTCGATATCCTGTGCCTCGCACAGTCTCTATAAGCGGGACATTAAACGCCTTATCCACTTTTTGACGCAAGCGGCTAATGTGAACATCTATCACATTCGTTTGCGGGTCAAAATGATAGTTCCAAACCTGCTCAAGCAGCATGCTTCGCGTCACGACTTTACCCTTGTGACGGAGCAGGCATTCAAGCAATTGAAATTCTTTAGACTGCAGGTCGATCTCTTGATCGCCGCGCAATACTTTGCGGTTAACCAGGTCTAGAGTGAGGTCGCCTACTTTTATCAGCGTCTTGTCTTCACCTTCTTTGTTACGACCTGCAAGGCCCTCAACGCGAGCAAGTAACTCTTCAAAGGCAAAAGGCTTAGTTAAATAATCATTAGCGCCTGTGCGAAGGCCTTTGACCTTGTCTTCAACCTGACTTTTTGCACTCAGTAATAAAACGGGCGTTGTGTTGCCTTCTTCGCGAAGTTTTTCTAAAACAGAAAAACCGTCGAGTTCGGGCAGCATCACATCCAGAATTACGGCGTCTAATTCGTTACTTGACGCCTGTTGGTAGCCTGATGTTCCATCACCTACAGTAATACATTCATGCCCTTCACCCAATAGTCCATTTGCAATGTGCGAGGCAACCTTTGGATCATCTTCTACAAGTAGCACTTTCATTATTACGCTTCTTTTGTTTATCAACATTCACACACTTGTTTGGCGTTGCTGTCGTCACTATGTGGCGATTAATCGTCAGCAAGCAAAATCAAGCAGTCGCAAAGCAGTATCGCTTTCACATGCTTTTACGAGTGTTAAGTAACGAAACGATCACTTTTAAGCTTTTTCGCATGTAGCGACAATTTGTTCAGGTGTCTAGTGCCCTAGAGGGCGCATGCACAGTGCTTTGGCTTGCTCTACACTCTTGAACTGCGCTCTCAAACTGTACTGGGACTCGGTCAACGTGCACCTTGATCAAACACTTAACTTAGTTAGCCTCTGTCAAAACGCATGCTGGCGTTGTAAGGCGTGAAGTGTTGAACATCGCCTCGTGCACATTTTTCCTGAACTTCGTGCCAATATTCAGGGGTCATCAAATCACCGTGTAACGATTTAAGTATATCTTTGAACTTGCGTTTACCTACAATGAAATGCTCAAACTGTTCAGGGAATACGTCGTTAGGCGCTACCGAGAGCGTATCAATAGCATAAGGATCGTCAGATTTCGGCAGGGATCTAAAATTGCGCTCATTCATTAAACAAATTTCATCATAGTCGTAGAAAATAACGCGGCCATGACGGGTAATACCAAAGTTTTTATGTAGCATGTCGCCAGGAAATATGTTGGCCATGGCAATTTGCTTAATGCACAGTCCAAGCTCATCTAGTGCACGGGTAATTTTCTCTTCATCTGTTTCTTCTTGTAGATACAGATTAAGCGGCGTCATTTTCCGTTCAATGTACATGTGTTTAATGATGAGTTCAGATTCAGTGAATTCTAAGCTCGATGCACACGTCTCTTTGAGTTCATCAATTAACTCAGGCTCAATTCTGTCTAGCGGAAACCTAAAATTCACATATTCATGAGTGTCGGCCATTCGGCCCACACGGTCTGACATTTTTACGAGTTTGTAGCATTCCTTAACGCGCTCACGCGTGATTTTTTTACTCTCTGCAAACTCGTCTTTAATAATTTTAAACACCACACCATAAGAGGGAAGATGGAAAACCATCATGACCAGGCCTCGAATGCCAGGAGCCGCCTCAAATTTGTCGTCTGACTCGTCCATGTGCTGCAAGAAGTTGCGATAGAACACTGTTTTACCGTGCTTATAGTGTCCCATTGCCATATACAGCTCAAAGTGCTTTTTATTAGGGAGAAGCTCTTGAAGAAAGGCGGCAACTTCCGCAGGATTTTGAGTGTCAGCCATAAAGTAGCTGCGAGCAAAACCGAAAATAACGCTTAAGTCTTTGCGATCAGTTAACAGCGCATCCACAAACATATGGGGTTCGTTATAGCGTCTCATGGCGATAACGAACGGCAGCGTTTCGTCGGGCATGCAAATTCGCCCAATCAGGTAAGCGGCTTTTCCTCTAAAAAACGTAGGCTTAAGGATTTCCACAGCTTGAACGCTGGCTAGCTGCTCCTTATTCAACCGAGCGCGAAGCGCGCTTTCAAGGTTCTGTAGGTCTCGCTCGAAGTTTTCAAATGGAATGTTGTATCGATATATCTTAAAAATTGACTCGTACATTTCACGCACCGTGGTGGTGGTGTCGAAGCTGTTAATCACTTTGTCTCTGTCTTGCCCGGGTAAGAAACAGCGGCTGGGCAAGACAAACATCATATCGTTATCGATTTTTCTATGTTTAAACAAGCGACCAATTACAGAGTTGTAAAAGGTTTCGGCTAGCTCAAACTGCGGGTGGCCTTCTAGCTGTAAAGCAAATACTTTCTTAAGCTCTTGCCAGAAAGCGTCGTCTTTTTGATGTACTTGAGTTAGCTGATAAATTTCGGCGACAGCGTCTGACAGGCTTTGCTCGTAAATGGTTATTCGCTCTTTAGAGGCAAGCTGAGTTTCTTTCCAATTTCCCTTTTCGAACCTTTCTTGAGCGCCACGAGTGATGCGGGTGAACCATCGATAACTCTTATCGAAATGAGACAAAATTTGATAGGCAACTTTTCTTACCAAACTCTTATCTTGGCTAGTAGCTAACTCTTGCATGGTCGTGTGTTCCTTATTTTGTTACTCGCTATATCTACCACAAAATAGATAGCTTGAAGAGTGAAGTTTGGCGCAGATAGCGATTAAGTTACCAATTATCAGACACTTTTTTGTTTTATTATACTTTCGTTTAATGTATTCTGTTGGCGGATTAATAACCAATTATAAGTTTGTATTTGATGGGTTTTAATATTCTTATTTGTGATGACTCGGCGCTGGCGCGAAAAATGGCGAGAAGCAATTTGCCAGATGGCTTTGCTGAAACTATTTACGAAGTGTCAAATGGTATGGACGCGTTGGAAGTATTGGCTCATCACACAATAGATTTGGTTTTACTGGACCTGACCATGCCTGTTCTTGGTGGTATCAGTGTGTTGAGTGAAATAAAACGCCGTCAGCTAGAAACGTTTGTTATCGTCGTGTCTGGCGATATTCAGCCAATGATGCAAGAAAAAGTGATGTCTTTAGGTGCACTGGGCTTTATAGAAAAGCCGATAAAACGGGACGTGCTAATGTCAGTTTTGCAGCGCTTTGGTTTTATTCTTCCCGATACATACAAACCAGCGATTGCGGTTTAAGATTTTAACGACTTATAAAAAGCGTCGATAAAGGTTGATGAGAAAAATTGATGACAAAGGGCGAACTGCGGTTCGCCCTTTTTCATATGCGCTTAGTCAAACCAGTGGCGCGTTTTGTTCGCAAACCACACTAGCGAAAGCATAACGGGCACTTCAACTAATACACCCACCACAGTGGCAAGTGCTGCGCCGCTGTGTAAACCAAATAGCGAAATAGCCACGGCTACCGCCAATTCAAAAAAGTTAGACGTACCAATCATACATGCCGGTGCTGCAACATTATGCGGCAGTTTCATACGTTTTGCCGCAAAGTAAGCAATGGCAAAAATACCGTAAGTTTGTATTAGTAGCGGTATTGCGATAAGCACGATGTCTTGCGGCTGCGATAAAATAGTTTCGGCCTGAAGACCAAACAAAATAACAATAGTGAGTAGCAGGCCGATAACTGAAAAGGGTTTGAACTTGCTAACCAATGCGTCAACAGCGCCATTTCCTTGTGCGTTATTGCCTTTATTTTCCAAGTGACGGCGCGTGATATAACCCGCGACCAATGGCAATACAACATACAGTGCAACAGAAAGCAGCAGGGTATCCCATGGTACGGTTATATCTGTTACGCCCAGCAGCATGGCGGTAAGCGGTGCAAAGGCAACGACCATAATCAAGTCATTAATTGATACCTGGACTAACGTGTAGTTAGCATCCCCTTTGGTAAGGTGACTCCACACAAATACCATCGCTGTACATGGAGCGACGCCCAGTAGGATCATGCCTGCAATGTACTCAGTGGCAGTTTGCGGATCTACCCAGTCGGCAAAAATGCCCTTAAAAAATAGCCAACCCAATAGTGCCATAGTGAAGGGCTTTATCAGCCAGTTAATCACCAAGGTCAGTACAAGGCCTTTCGGCTTTTTACCAACGTCTTTAATTGAGCCAAAGTCTATTTGTACCATCATTGGGTAAATCATTAGCCAAATAAGTACTGCCACTATCAGGTTTACGTGCGCATATTCAAGCGCCGCAATAGACGCAAAGACACCCGGCATGGCATAGCCTAGGCCCACCCCTGCAACAATGCAAAGGCCAACCCACACTGATAAATAACGTTCAAAGAAACCCATTCTGATTCACCTTTGTCTTACTTTACAACGATTTTTGATTAACACGCTTACTCACTTCTTCTGCGCTTTCAACGCGCTCAGAATAGCGGTCAACGAGAAAGTCTTTGTTGTCGCGGGTCAGCAAAGTAAATTTCACCAACTCTTCAACTACGTCCACAATGCGGTTGTAGTAAGGTGACGGCTTCATGCGACCATCGTCTTCAAATTCTAGAAAGGCTTTTGCCACAGAAGACTGATTAGGGATGGTTAGCATGCGCATCCAGCGACCTAAAATGCGCATTTGGTTTACCGCATTGAACGATTGTGAACCGCCGGAAACCTGCATAATCGCCAACGTTTTACCTTGGGTTGGTCGAACGCCGCCAAGGCTAAGCGGTACCCAGTCAATCATGCTTTTCATAATGCCAGTCATGCTGCCGTGGCGCTCTGGTGAACACCAAATTTGCCCTTCAGACCACATCATAAGCTCACGCAGTTCTTTCACTTTTGGGTGTGAGTCATCTTCAGTATCTGGCTGCGGCAATCCACGAGGGTCAAAGATTTTGGCTTCAGCACCAAAGTACTCAAGCAATCTTGCCGACTCTTCAATTACTAGGCGGCTGTACGAGCGTTCTCTGAGCGAGCCGTAAAGTAGCAAAATACGCGGCTTGTGATCTGAGAACCTTGATGCAAAGTTAGCCATAATTGGCTTGTGCATTTGCGCCATTACCGCGTTATCAGATGGGCTTTGTGCTGTTGAGCTTTCTTGGTTGCTTGATATATCTTGGCTCATTGATTTACTGTTACCCATTACTGGGCTCCTAATTTTGATAGTGCCTCTTTAAGCTGTGTTTTATCTAAGTTTTTCTCAGCAAGCTCTGCTAATGCCGCTACACGCTTTTCAATAATATCGATGGTGTTGTTGAATGCCTCTGCTTTCTCTTGTTCGCTACCTTCTAACTTAGACGGGTCTTCTAAGCCCCAGTGCACCTTAAGGGATTTACCGAAATAAACAGGGCATGACTCACCCGCCGCTGAATCACAAACGGTGACAACAAGATCAGCATCGTAATCTTCAAATTCATCCCACGACTGGCTTTGAAGGCCGTCTGTACTAAACCCGCGCTCTCCAAGGTACTTAAGAGAAAGAGGGTGTACTTCCCCTACAGGCTGGCTGCCAGCACTACGTGCTTCAACATTGCCGTTCGAGGCGTTAGTGATGGCCTCGCAAAGAATGCTGCGGCAACGGTTGTGCGTACAAATATATAAAATCTTCATATAAAACCTTGTTTAATGGTCGAGGCTACTGTGGGTAGCTGTAATAAATAGAATAAGACTTCGAAAAAACAGATACTTGGCGACGTATTAAGCTGCAATTAACACTAGGGCCTGTTGACCTTTGCTGTGCATTTTTGCAGCGGTCTTTGTGCCATTCAGAAAGTTTGGAATCTAGCAATTCTCGCAGGACAAATTCGCTAACGCCTCGCTAATATATTCATTGTTGTGAATAGCGGTGTTCTTAATGACCTCCAGCGCCCAAGCGGGTAGGTCAGGATGGAGCTGGTAATACACCCATTTGCCCTTACGAGTATCGAGAACTAAACCGCACTTTCGCAAGTCAGCGAGATGGCGTGAAATTTTGGGCTGGCTTAATTGAAGCGCATCAGTAAGGTCGCACACGCATAGCTCACCTTTTACACAGAGCATAAGCAGCGTCTTTAAGCGGGTGTCTTCCGACAAGCATTTGAAAAATGTTAAAGGCTGTAGCTGCGCAGAATCAGAACAAGTCGACATAAATCACATCACATATGAAATTTCGTATGTGATGTATCGTATATGAAATTCCGTATGTGTCAATGATAAATCTGAAATTTCATATGTGTTTGGTAGGGCGAGAGGGTCTTAGACCGCCATTATTCTCGGTAAGCCAGAAATTTAGTGGTTTTCAGGATCGGCAGCCTCAAACGACATCGCTACTTCTTTACCGTTTACCTCATTGTAGTGGGCAATTACCTCGTTCATGAAGGCGAACCATGTTGGATTCGGATACCAAATAGCCATAAGGTCTTTTTGGGCGGCTTGTTCATTTTCACCAAGTACGTTAATTCTGTATAGATACGTAAAAGCAGCGCCTCGCCAATTCAGTTTGCAGTGCGTGAGTACCTTGTCTTCTTTGATATCGACGGTTTGCATAAACGCTGCGTAATTTAAAAAGTTGGCTAATGTGGGGCCTTCCCAATCCACGGGCACATTAAAGTAATTGAGTCCTAATTCTGAGGTAGTTAAGATTTCACTGGTTCTATCTCCTGGGATCAAATCTACAACGTGTGTCACTCCTTTTTCTTTCAGTAAAGAAAGGTGAGAGGCATCGGGTAAGCCCGAAGAGAACATAAATGGCGCGTTTTCTTGGTAGTTGGTGAGCGTTGTAAGTGTCGGTTTGGTATTCATTTGCGCTTGGTCACTGGTTTGCGGTGTTGAATTGTCTTCATGATAAGCGTTCGCATGTGCACTTAAACCTAGCCCTAAACCAATACAGGCCGCACTAACAGCGAGACTACGCTTAGACGTTTGAAATGACAGTGTATCTTTCAATATTTTAAGTGCTGCTGATTGGTGCTTTCTCATAATTTAGCGCTCGATGTTGACACTGGTTTATGGTGGCGTTATTGCCATTTCTTACGTTACACATTTGATGGCTTGTTGTCCAAGTGGCAATGCCACCGTTAAGTAAACAGGCCCTAACCGTGGCATTGATAACTACTGCTGAATTGAATTTTTCTATATCACTTTTAAGTTTAACTTTTCACTACCTTAGGTTTTAAAGAAGGCGTATTACGACCAGATAATTTGGGATTGTATTTACAACTAAGCCAGATTGAAAAAGGAACGCCTATAAGAGCAGGTAGAACCCAACTGACAATTTGCAGTGACGGCGAGCCTTCGAATAATGCGCGTCCTCCAAAGGCAAAAAATGCGGTATATGCACCAATACCAGAGCCAATGATATGCCCAATGTGCTCAGTTACCCACGAACCTGCAACGATGTCTTTTTGATAAACATAGCGCACAATACCAATGGCATTTAACAGTGCAATAGGGGCAAAGATACAAGTTAGTGTGATGCCGTACGTAATACCTTGATACAATGCAATAGAAGCTACAACAGTAAGCAAAGCGGGTAGCCACAGATACTCGATAGTACGCAGTTTCTCAAGATTTTGCTTCGCTTTAAGCACCGCTACAGAATGCCTTACGTTGTTCCACACCAACAGGCTCAACATCAGCAAAAAGAGATATTGGCCTCTAAGGTAGGCAGTGAAATAAGCAACAGACTCAAAGTGCTCGGGCATTGTCGGGTAGATGGCTAGCGGAATAAACAACACTATTGTAGAGCTGATAACGCCACTAATAGACGTAAATAGCATCGCTTTTATGTAGTAACCACCAAATTGAATGTGGGCTTTTCCGCCCTTTCTCGTAAAACTAGACACCCAAAATAGTAAAAGTGACAATGCACCCGTTAAAACGTGAAGCGTTACTATAAAGCCATGAATTGTTTGCATCTTGCTTTCCTTTGGCAATGAACAAAATTGTAGGCTTATAGTGATAACTTCACGAGATTGACAACAGTGCCAGAAGTCATGAAATAAAAAGTGACTTCTGGCCTATGCATTGAACTATGTTTTTTGTCAAAGTAACGCTATAAGAACGAAAAGATATAGGTAGTCAGAAACGAATGAAAATCTCAATCCCTGCTCACTGGCGGGTGAGCATCGATATTGAGCGCGCGTCTGCATGCATTACGTGGTTGTTTGTAAGCGGCTCTGCACTTTACTTCTTGTATCTTCAATACTCATTCATGCATTGGCGAACCCTCTCCGCCATTGCTATTTTTTGTATGCTAGCTGCGACTTTTGTGATTGTCAGTAGGCATGACCACAGTATGCCTTCGTTAAGGCTGCCAACGTTATGGGCGATGTTTCTATTAGCGGTACTGTGCCAGTTTTTGCTTCCCTATGCCTACCTTGCCATCTTCATTGTTATTTGGTCCGCCATTCTTCCTTACTATGTTAATTGGAAAACGTGCGTCGTGCTTTCAATACCATTGGCTTTGCCCACCATCCTCATCCAAGGGTGGGTGTGGCAAGAGCAGCAAGCTGTCTTGACTGGCGCGCTGTTTTGGACATTCAATTTATTTGCCATGATCATGTCGAACACGGCCATTAAAGAATCGAAAGCGCGTGAAGAAGCCGATGCGCTCAATAGACAATTATTAAGTACTCAGCAACTAATGAAGCAGGCGCTTACTCAAGATGAACGCCTGCGTATAGCGCGAAACATTCATGATGTTTTAGGGCATCATTTGACGGCGCTTACTATCAACCTTCAAGTCGCGTCTAGAAAGGCGGATTTATTAGAGAGCACTGAATCGCAAGCCATAAAGCAACACGTTGAGCAGTCCCACAGTATCGCTAAGCTTTTACTCTCTGATGTTAGAGAAGCGATTTCTGACATTCGGGAAAATGCGGCTATTGATTTTTCATTAGCAGTAAACGCACTAATTAAAGATTTGCCTAGGCCGATGGTAAATCTGCACATTGACGACAATTTAATGTTAACCAACGTGCGAATTGCCGATTGCCTTTTGCGAAGTATGCAGGAGGCGCTAACTAACGTGATACGCCATACACAGGCGCATTATTTTTCCCTATCACTGACGCAACACAACGGCGCTTACAACCTACTAATGCACGACAGTATGGTGCCGCATGCTGCAGATGAGAAACTCAGTGATGAGCAGCCAAGTAGCATACAGTTCTTCGACAAAGCACCATGTAGCCATTCAGAAGGCGCTTTTGCAGAAGGGGGTCGAAAGGAAGAGCGGTCAAGCGAATCTGACACTTCAAGTCGTGTGGTGGCTGGCAATGGCCTAAAAGGAATGCAGGAACGGGTTCATGAGCTAAATGGAACTATCAGCTGGCAGCGAACCGAGCAGGGTTTTCGCATCGCAATTCACATACCGGAGGGCGAATGAAAACACGCCTTATATTAGTTGAAGATCAAATGCTGGTAAGGGAAGGCATCAAATCACTTTTAGGGCTTGATGATAGCGTTGAAGTTGTTGGCGAATACGAAAATGGTCAGCAGCTCATTGATAGTGAAAACGCTTTAAACTGTGATGTGATATTAATGGATATTCGCATGCCCAAATTATCGGGTATCGATACTTTGCTTGCACTGAGTGATAAAGGGATTAGTACGCCAGTGCTAATGCTTACTACGTTTGACGATCACGAGCTGGTAAACGGCGCTATGCGCGCTGGTGCAAAAGGGTACCTGCTTAAAGATGTATCGCTAGAAACCCTGGTTGACACTATTACACAAATAAAAAATGGTAAAACGCTTATTCAGCCCGCGGTAACCGAAAAAGTGTTGCAAGGCTTGAAAGGACTGAACGTAGAATTTGAGTCGTTTGAAAATCCAGAGCCACTTACTGAGAAAGAAGTCGAAATTCTCCGTTTGATCGCTGCGGGTTACAGTAATAAAGAAATTGCAGATGCGATGTTCAAATCAACAGGCACCATTAAGAACCAAGTTTCTTCAGTCATGGCTAAGCTTGGTGTACGAGATAGAACGAGGGCAGTGCTCAAGGCGTTAGAGCAGGGGATATTGTAATCGATAAAAGGAGAAGCAGAGCTTCTCCTAACGTGTTCCGAGCTAAGGCTTAAATTATTTATCCATATGCACAACAGAGCGGATACTTTCACCTTTATGCATTAAATCAAAGGCATTGTTAATGTCACCAAGACCCATGGTGTGAGTGATAAACTCTTGAAGACCAAAGTCACCATTTAAGTATTGCTCTACAATACCTGGTAGCTCTGAACGACCTTTAACACCGCCAAATGCAGAGCCGCGCCATACACGACCTGTCACTAACTGGAATGGGCGCGTTGAAATTTCTTGTCCTGCACCAGCTACACCAATGATCACAGATTCGCCCCAACCCTTGTGACAGCACTCAAGTGCAGAACGCATCACGTTGACGTTGCCGATACATTCAAACGAGTAGTCAACGCCGCCGTCAGTCATTTCAACAATCACTTCTTGAATAGGCTTATCGAAATTCTGAGGGTTTACCACGTCAGTTGCACCAAGCTGTTTTGCTAGGTCAAACTTACTTTCATTAATATCAATACCAATAATGCGGCCGGCGCCTGCCATGCGTGCACCAATAATGGCAGATAGACCGATACCACCTAACCCAAAGATAGCAACCGTGTCGCCTTCTTGTACTTTCGCCGTTTTAAGCACGGCGCCCATACCGGTTGTCACACCACAGCCAAGTAAGCATACTTCTTCTAACGGGGCCGTTTTGTTTACTTTTGCTAGCGATATTTCTGGTAAAACCGTGTATTCAGAAAACGTTGAGCAGCCCATGTAATGATAAATTGGCTCACCATCTTTAGAGAAGCGGCTTGTGCCGTCTGGCATTAAGCCTTTACCTTGTGTTTCGCGCACTGCTTGGCAAAGGTTAGTTTTGCCTGACTTACAGAACTTACATTCGCCACATTCTGCGGTGTAAAGAGGAATAACGTGATCACCAACTTCTACGCTGGTTACACCTTCGCCCACCATTTCAACAATACCACCACCTTCGTGGCCTAGAATTGAAGGGAATACGCCTTCAGGATCATCACCGGACAGCGTAAATGCATCAGTGTGGCATACGCCAGTTGCAACGATGCGTACAAGTACTTCGCCTTTCTTAGGAAGCTCTACGTCAACTTCTTCCATCTTTAACGGCTCACCCGGGCCCCAAGCCACCGCAGCTTTTGACTTAATGTGCGTTTGACCTTCTTGCAACGAATCTTTGAATGACGCCATGTAATGACTCCTTAATCATAAATATTTGATGATGTTTTATAGGCCAAAGTATAGGAGACGGATTACTAATGATAAATACAGTTTTAGTAAATCACTTTTTCATA
The DNA here is from genome assembly GCF_054960375.1 of Alteromonas sp. G4i35. Taxonomy (NCBI): domain Bacteria; kingdom Pseudomonadati; phylum Pseudomonadota; class Gammaproteobacteria; order Alteromonadales; family Alteromonadaceae; genus Alteromonas; species Alteromonas sp. G4i35. The sequence continues at coordinate 136,604 of NZ_JBHNZD010000007.1, forward strand.
ATTGTAATAATTGATTTAGCCAAATAGAATGTACTTAAATAAACCAGAGCTGTGTTGAACAACGCTAAACTAACGAGTGGCGATAATGAAATATCTAGAAGGCATAGCTGAGTTTTGTGCCGTAGCTGACGTTGGCAATTTTACCGGAGCTGCGAACAAGCTCGACACGTCAGTGGCGCAGATAAGCCGTAAAGTCGCATCACTTGAAAAGCAGCTAGGCGTTAAATTATTACAGCGCACTACGCGAAGTGTTTCACTTACTGAAGCGGGCACGCAGTATTTTCAGCAGGCAATGCCTGCATTAAAGGCGCTCGAAGATGCCCAGCTAGCTGTAAGCGCACTGCAAGCATCGCCGCAAGGGCTAATTAAACTTACCGCTCCCGTAGCGTTTGGCGAAGCCTTTATCGCGCCTTTGCTCAATACCTTTATGCAAAAGTACGCTGGCATTAGCGTGCAATGCACGTTCTCCAATGAAAAACTCGATATTGTGGAGCAAGGCCTCGACCTTGCCATACGCATTGGCAAATTAGAAGACTCGACACTTGTTGCTAAAAAGCTGGCTACACGTCATTTGTTTGTATGCGGTAGCAAAGACTATTTTTCTCAACACTCGATGCCAAAATCTCTACAAGAGCTTAAGGAACATACTTTGTTGGTAGGCTCCCAACCCAACTGGAGGTTCGTTGTAAATAAAGAAGTGCAAACGTTGCCAGTGCAAGGACGTGTGCGATACAACAGTGGCAACGCACTCTGTAGCGCTGCTTTGGCAGGATTGGGGCTTACCCAGCTACCTGGGTTTTATGTGCGTGAAGCATTGGCACGCGGCGAATTGATAGAGGTATTACCAGAATATAAAGACAAGCAAGAAGCTATTTGGGCAGTATTTCCTTCCAATAGAAATGTTGCGCCAAAGATTCGTTTACTGGTTGATTTCCTTGCCCAAAATATCATGGATGATCGCTAGGAAAACAAACAAAGTAAGCCTTGTGTGCCTTAATAAGCAATATTCCGTGTAGAGTGTTGCACTTTTTGCAATACAGTGTAGTGAAAACTGCGGTTGACATATAGACGTCTATACGGCAAATTGCTTGTATGAAAAAGATTCTACTTACTCGCACCACCATTATGTTAATTACCACCTTAAAAAGGGCGGTCGCTGACTAGTGCAAGTAAGCAAAAGACAACGAAAGCCCGCCTAACACAGAGCGGGCTTTTTTTTACACACGTTTTAGCATGCGTAACCTTAAGGAGCAGCATATGAAAGTCTTAAAGTTTGGGGGTTCTTCTCTAGCCGATGCACCGCGATACATGCGCGTTATGGAGATTAGCACGGCGACCCACCAAACCGACGGTGCTGCGGTTGTACTCTCTGCCCCAAAGGGGGTAACGAACGCGCTTTCACTACTATGTGAACAAGCAGCCGCGGGTGAAGATTTCCAGCCGTTATTCAATAAGTTGAACGACACGGTTACCGGCATCGCCAACAACCTAAACGAAGAACTCGACGGGTTTGCACATGCAAGCGTGGTAGAATTCATTAATAGTCACCTTTCAGTATTAAAACAGCACCTTGAAGGTATAAAGCTGCTTGGTGTTGCACCTGATAATGTTGCTGCCGGTATTCTAAGTATTGGTGAGTACATCTCGGTGACGCTTTTTAGCGCTATGCTATCTGCCAAAGGTATCGCTAATCGCGTTATTGACCCGGTTAAGTATGTGCTGGCCGAAGGCGATTACCTAGACAGCATTGCCGATGTGTCGCTTAGTAAAGCGCGCTTTTCAGATGTGCCTACTGACGGCAGTGAATTTCTGGTCATGCCGGGGTTTGTTGCTGCTAACGAAGCGGGCGAGAAAGTCACGCTTGGGCGTAACGGCTCAGACTATTCAGCGGCCATTTTAGCGGCGTGTATAGACGCAAATTGCTGTGAAATTTGGACAGACGTAGATGGTGTTTATAACGCTGACCCGAACCAAGTTGAAGGGGCAGTGCTGTTAGACAAGCTTACCTATCAAGAAGCGATGGAGCTGTCTTATTTCGGTGCCAAGGTACTTCATCCGAAAACTATCGGTCCTATTGCCCAACACCACATCCCTTGTTTGATCAGAAACACACTAAACCCAGCTGCGCCAGGTACGCTAATCAGCAATGAAAAAAGCGAGGTGTGGACGTCAGTTAAAGGTATTTCACAGCTTGATAACGTCACCATGTTTAACGTTGCAGGCCCTGGCCTTAAAGGCATGGTAGGTATGGCAAGTCGTGTGTTTGAGGTGATGTCGAACGCCAATATTTCAATAAGCCTTATTACCCAGTCTTCTTCAGAATACTCAATCAGTTTCTGTATCCAAAGCAAAGACGCCAGCCGAGCGTTAACGCTTCTTGAAGATGCGTTCGCGCTAGAGCTTCAAAATCAATTGCTAGATCCTATTGAAGTGCGTCATGACCTAGCCATTGTTACTTTGGTTGGTGACGGTATGCGTCAAACCAAAGGGTTGGCTGCGCGTTTCTTTAACTCGCTTGCCCAAGCGCGCGTAAACAACGTAGCCATTGCTCAAGGCTCTTCAGAGCGCTCTATTTCAACGGTAATTGAAAGTAAGCGTGCTAAGAAAGCAGTAAAAGTCATTCATCAGAATTTTTTCTCTGACCGCCATACCATCGACGTATTCCTAGTAGGGTGTGGCAATGTGGGAACCGAATTGCTAGGTCAAATTGAAAAACAACAGCCGGCTTTGCTAAAACGCAATGTACAGCTGAGAGTTTATGGCATTGCAAATAGCCGGAAACTGCTGTTAAACAGTCAAGGGATTGATTTAAGCGGTGACTGGAAAGCGGCACTTGAATCGGCAAGCGAAGGATTAAGCGTAGAACGCCTGCATCAGTTCGCTAACGACAATAGTCTGGTAAACCCGGTGATTGTTGACTGTACTAGTCACGAAGCGATTGCAGAGCAATATGTAGATATGATGGAAAGCGGTTTTCACGTAGTAACGCCAAATAAAAAGGCGAATACGAGCGCTATGTCTTACTACCGCAAGCTTCGCAAGACCGCGCAATCGACAAATCGTCAGTACCTTTACGAAACCACTGTCGGCGCAGGGCTACCGGTTATTGATAACTTGCAAAAGCTATTCAGCGCCGGCGACACCTTACACCGCTTTGAAGGAATTCTATCGGGCAGTTTGTCTTATGTATTTGGCAAACTTGAAGAGGGCATGAGCCTGTCGCAAGCGACACAAACAGCCAAAGACAACGGCTTCACAGAGCCTGATCCGCGCGATGACTTAAGCGGCATGGACGTAGCGCGCAAGCTGCTTATCATGGCTCGTGAAGCCGATTTAGCGTTAGAACTATCTGACATTGAAATTGAGTCTGTACTGCCAAAAGGCTTTGCTGAAGATTGTTCAATTGACGAGTTTATGCAGCAGCTGCCAGAGTTAGATGCGTCGTTTGGTGAAAAGGTTGAAGCGGCTAAAGCCGAAGGTAAAGTACTTCGTTATATCGGCAGCATTGAAGACGGAAAATGCAAAGTAAGCATTCAGGCTGTACCGGCAAGTAACCCTCTTTCGCAGGTAAAAGACGGTGAAAACGCGCTGGCGATTAACAGTGACTACTATAGCCCAATCCCTTATGTAATTAGAGGATATGGAGCAGGTGGTACGGTAACAGCAGCAGGGGTGTTTGCTGACATTCTGCGTACTATGCCGTGGAAGCAAATGGCGCACTAAGGGCTAAATAACGCTTAGCTTGCTTAGCGTAGATAGGCGGCTAAAGTAAGATATTCGAAGGTGTGACTTAGGCCAGTAATGTTGTGGCATCGATTTAAAGCGCTAATTTATTGAGCTAATTTGAAGCGTTAATATAAAGAGCACGCCACAAGCGAAGTAAGAGTAATAATATGAAAGCATTTACGGCCTTCGCGCCGGCATCAATAGGAAATGTGAGCTTAGGCTTTGACGTACTGGGCGCAGCCCTTGCGCCCGTTGATGGCACTAAGCTAGGTGATGAAGTTGAAATAAAGGCGGCTGAGTCATTTTCATTAGAAACGGTGGGGCGCTTCGCTCACAAACTCCCGGGCGATGCAGACAGTAATATTGTAACTAAGTGCTATCACTATTTCTGTGAGCAAATGGAAAAGGCTGGAAAAACAACCTCTCCTGTTGCGCTTACGCTTCATAAAAACCTTCCAATAGGCAGCGGGTTGGGTTCAAGCGCAAGCTCTATTGTGGCAGCGTTTGCAGCGTTAAATGCTTACTTCGACACCCCGTTCGATGAAGATACTCTGCTTATAATGATGGGCGAATTAGAAGGCCAAATAAGCGGTAGTATTCACTATGATAATGTTGCTCCCTGTTACTTAGGTGGTATGACGTTAATGACAGGTAGCGATGCGCCGGTCACACTGTCGTTGCCCTTAAACGACGAATGGTACTATGCCGTTTGTTATTCAGGCATTAGCGTATCAACGGCGGCTGCTCGCGATATCTTGCCTAAACAGGTGGAAATGGCGACGGCACTAACCTTTGGTCGACAGCTAGGTGTGTTTGTACATGCCTTACATGTAGGTAACTTTGATTTGGCAGCATCGGTAATGAACGATGTTATAGCCGAACCTTACAGAAAATCGCTACTGCCTGGCTTTGATAATGCTCGTGCGTTTAGTGAGCAAGCGGGCGCGCTCGCTTTTGGTATTTCTGGCTCGGGACCTACGGTTTTTGCCGTGTGTCCAAGTAAAGCGCAGGCAGAAAAAGTCGCCGCCTATTTAACAGAGAACTACATTCAAAATGAAGATGGCTTTAGCCATGTGTGCCAAATACCAAGCCAAGGCACCATTGTTTCTTAAGGTACATAGTTTCTTAAAGTACATAGTTTCTTAAAGGCAAATGATTTCCTAAAAGCACAATAATTTTTTAAAAGATTAAAAGGGCAGAGTACTTGCCCACATAAAAAGGTAACAGCAAGTGGAATTGGTAAATTTAAAAGATTCATCGGACACAGCAAATTTTGCTGAAGCCGTTAAGCGGGGCTTAGGTAAAAACCAAGGGCTTTATTTTCCAGAGCATATTCCTACCCTAGACAATATTGACGAATTGTTGGAAAAGCCATTTGTAGAGCGCAGTATTGAAGTACTTCGCGCCCTTATCGGCGATGAGCTGAATAATGGCGAGCTAGAAGAAATTGTTCAGACCGCATTTGCTTTTGGTGCACCAGTTGAGCAGGTCAACGATAACGTATACTGCTTAGAGCTTTTCCATGGTCCAACGCTGGCGTTTAAAGATTTTGGCGGCCGCTTTATGGCGCAAACCCTGTCGCGTATTAGCGAAGGGAAGCCAGTTACCATTCTAACAGCGACTTCAGGTGATACCGGCGCAGCGGTTGCACATGCATTTCACGGCATTGACAATATCAACGTGGTTATTTTGTTTCCAAAGGGCAAGATTAGCTCGCTGCAGGAAAAGCTATTCACTACGCTAGGCGGTAATATTCATACCGTTGCTGTTGAGTCAGACTTTGACGCATGCCAATCACTAGTAAAAACCGCGTTTGACGACCCTGACGTACGTGAAGGCCTTAACCTGAACTCAGCAAACTCAATCAACATCAGCCGTTTACTAGCGCAGGTTTGCTATTACTTTGAAGCAGTAAGTCAGTTGCCAAAAGAGAAACGAGACCAACTCGTTATTTCAGTACCTAGTGGTAACTTTGGTAACCTTACGGCTGGCATGATTGCTAAATCGTTAGGTTTACCTATAAAGCGTTTTATCGCAGCAACTAACTTAAACGACACGGTACCTCGATACCTTAAAACCGGCGAGTGGGAACCTAAGGCGACGGTTGCGACCATGTCTAACGCAATGGATGTGAGTCAGCCTAATAACTGGCCGCGAATAGAGGCGCTTATTGAGCGTGGCTATATCGACAAAGCGTGTCTTAAAGGTGAGATGGTTGACGAAGAATATACGCAGCTTGCTATGCGTCAATTAGCGCAACAAGGCTATACCAGCGAGCCACATGCCGCGATTGCCTATCGCGCAGTAAGTCATGACTTAGAAGACGGCGAAATTGGTTTGTTCTTAGGAACAGCGCACCCGGCTAAGTTCAGAGAAACCGTTGAAAACGTGCTAGGTAATCCAATCAGCTTACCGAAAGCGTTGGCCGATGTAGCAGGCGAAGACAGCTTAGCGGTAGACTTGCCAGCGTCTTACGATGCACTTAAGCAGCATATGATGGATTTGCTTAAGTAATGACACCCTTGGCTACAACATGGCAAAGCGCGCTTGGTGATGAAAAGCAAAAAGACTATTTTGTTACGTTGCTTGAGCGCGTGAAGCACGCTCGTGAAGCGGGAAGCGTTATCTACCCGCCTCAGTCTGACGTATTCAATGCGCTTAAATACACGCCGCTAGACGAAGTAAAAGTCGTGATCTTAGGTCAAGATCCGTACCACGGTCCTAATCAAGCCCATGGACTTTGTTTTTCAGTAAAAGCTGGCGTTAAAACACCGCCATCGCTTAAAAATATGTACAAAGAGCTGTTGTCTGACATTGATGGTTTCACCGAGCCTAATCACGGAACGCTGACGTCGTGGGCGGAGCAGGGCGTATTGCTACTTAATACTGTATTGACCGTTGAGCAGGGCAAAGCACATAGCCACGCGAAATGGGGATGGGAAACCTTCACCGATAAGGTTATTGATGTGGTCAATGAGCACTGCCAAAACGTTGTGTTTCTTCTGTGGGGAAGCCATGCGCAAAAGAAAGGTAAGCACATTAACCGTGAAAAACACCACGTTTTACATGCGCCTCATCCGTCGCCACTCTCAGCACACAGAGGCTTTTTAGGTTGCAAACACTTCAGCCAAACAAACGAATACCTTATTGCTAAGGGCAAAGAACCCATTAATTGGCAGGTATAGTACTGGCACAAATAGCAGCTAGCCACACAGCAAGTGTGGTTGCCTTATTCAGGGCCTATCAATGACTCACTAGATAAATGCCTAAATAGCTATGAGACATGTTATGCGGTCTGGCCGCAATTAGGCACAGAGCATATTCCTTAGCTAATACGCTATTACATAGAGCCAGCGAAGAGACACCATGCTTGCAAGTGAAGCATTTACAGCACGCTAGAAAGTAAAAAGGCCGCCTGTGTAACAGGCGGCCTTCGTTTTATCTTTCCAGTGTCTCTAGCTCGTACTCGAAACCACAGTCGAGTTCGGCCAGTTCTTTTTCTAATTTGTAGCGATCTTGTAGCGCTTCGATTTCTCTCCACTTACGTTTTTTGCTTTTGGTTTTTGCTGGGCTTGCTTCGATGTCTAACATGGCAAATAGATCTGATTTATCCACTGGGATCTCCTTTTTATACCACTACAACTAATACAGAGTTTTTGTTTTTAATTCCCTCTGTACAATTTTGTATCACAGCCGCCACTAAAATAAAATAGTTTAATTTACCTTTTATTAACAAATTGTGACGATATGATGACAACGGTAAGGAAATGTCCAGTGTGTTTAAAGCGTGAACAATAACTGTATGTAATTGATCCTATTTGTTTTGTTAGTAATCAATTGCACAGTGTTACGGACATCAAAAATGTCTGTCGTATTGTTGATGAAAACCGCAACAAAAAACGGCTAGCTTCCGAAAAAGCTAGCCGTTCAGTTTGTTATTTGCACCAATTGGGTGATTTTAAATCACCTCGCATTCCTTATTTTGGTGCATTCGCTGCTCTGAATTTGGCAATCAATTGTTGTGTTGAAGCGTCGAAATTATCTTTGTCTGCCTCGCCTTGAATGCCTGCAAGTACTTGGTTTCCTAGTACTTTACCTAACTCAACGCCCCATTGGTCGAATGAGTTAAGGTTCCAGATAACACCCTGAACGAATACCTTATGTTCATACATTGCAACCAGCGCGCCAAGTGTTTTAGGCGTAAGGCTATTAAACAAGAAAGTATTGCTAGGCTTGTTGCCAGGCATGGTTTTATGAGCGGCCAAGCGTTTGCGTTCAGCGTCGTCTAGGCCTTTACCGTCAAGGTCTGCATAACACTCTTCAAAGGTTTTACCCTGCATTAGTGCCTGGGTTTGACCAAAACAGTTAGACGCAAGCATAGCGTGATGCGTGTCGTCCTGGTTAGGAACGTTAAGTGGCAACATGAAGTCTGCTGGGATAACGCCAGAACCTTGGTGAATAAGCTGATGGAAGCTATGCTGGCCGTTTGTACCTTCACTGCCCCAAATAATTGGGCCAGTAGGGTAATCTACGTGCTCACCTTCTTGCGTCACTTCTTTACCATTACTTTCCATATCTAACTGCTGTACGTAAGCTGGTAAGCCGCGAAGATAGTGATAGTAAGGTAATAAAACGTGTGATTGCGCGTCGAAGAAGTTTCTGTACCACACACCTAACAGTGCAAGTAGAACAGGCATGTTTTCTTCTAGCGGTGCGGTTGTGAAATGGGTGTCCATGTCAAATGCACCTTCAAGTAAGCCTTTGAAGTTTTCAAACCCAAGGGCTAGCGAGATAGGCAGGCCAATGGCAGACCACAGTGAGTAACGACCGCCAACCCAATCCCACATAGGGAAAATATTGTCGGCGCTAATACCAAACTCGGTGGCTGCTTTAACGTTTGAAGACACGGCTACAAAGTGTTTAGCAATATCTTCTTGTGTACCGCCAGACTTTAAGAACCAGTCTTTAGCCGTAAGTGTATTTTGAAGCGTCTCTTGGGTAGAGAAAGACTTTGACGACATGACCACCAAAGTTTCTTCAAAATCTACGCTAGATAGCACATCGTGAATGTGGCAACCATCAACGTTGGCAACAAAGTGAACTTTCACGGCATCAACGGTATGCGGCTTAAGTGCCTCGGTCATAATCTTAGGACCAAGGAACGAACCACCAATACCAATTGCCACAATGTGCTTGATAGGCTTGCCGGTATAACCTTTGTGTTCACCGCTATGAACCGACGCGGTAAACGCTTCAATTTTTGCAAGCGTAGCATGCACTTCAGGCATTACGTCTTCGCCATCTACCAGTACTTTACGGTCTGAGAAATTACGAAGTGCGGTGTGAAGCACAGCGCGACCTTCTGTTGAGTTAATCTGCTCACCAGAAAACATCGCGTCGCGAAGGGTTTCTAGTTTGCACGCTCTGGCAAGGTCGAAAAGTCCTTTAAGCGCGTCATCATTTACACGGTTTTTCGAGTAATCAAGAAAAATACCGCAGGCTTCAAGCTGCATCTTATCTGCGCGATTTGCATCTTGTGCAAACCAGTCGCGCATGTGCGCATCTTTTACCGTTGCAGCAAGTTCAGACAGCTTTTTCCATTCAGGAAGAGAAGTTAAAACACTCATTGTTTCAATAACCCTTACGCGCTTAGTTTTTCGCGAAGCATGGTTTCAAGTTTTTCCTGATCTGCGGCGAAGTTGCGGATGCCTTCAGAAAGCTTTTCGGTTGCCATTGCATCTTCGTTCATTGCCCAGCGGAATTCGCCTTCTGTTAAGCGGTCACCTGGTGTTTTTGTAGCGCCATTGTCTTTAAGTTTAACCTCTAGATCGCCAGGCTCGTTTGCCAGTTCTTCTAGCAGTGCTGGGCTAATGGTTAGACGATCACAACCTGCCAACGCTTGAATTTCACCAATGTTACGGAAGCTTGCGCCCATCACTACGGTATTGTAGCCGTGGTCTTTGTAGTAGTTATAAATTTTAGTTACAGATACTACGCCTGGATCTTCATCTGGTGCGTAAGACTCAGTACCGGTCGCTTTTTTGTACCAGTCTAAAATGCGCCCTACGAATGGAGAGATAAGATAAACACCGGCCTCTGCACAAGCTTGTGCTTGGGCGAAGCTAAATAGAAGCGTTAAGTTACACTGAATGCCTTTCTTCTCTAGCTCTTCTGCTGCCTGAATACCTTCCCAAGTAGACGCAATTTTAATAAGAATGCGTGACTTATCGATACCCGCATCTTCATATAGCTGAACCAAACGTTCCGCTTTTTCGATAGTGGCGGCAGTGTCGAACGATAGGCGAGCGTCTACTTCAGTTGAGATTCGCCCAGGAATAGTGGCAGAGATTTCTTTACCAATCGCTACCGCTAGTTTGTCTGCTGCATCAGTAAGCTGCTGGTCAGCGTCGTTTGACTGAAGTTTTGCCCATGCTACTGCATCATCAATTAGGCTTGCATATTGAGGAAGACCAGCCGCTTTTAAAAGTAGCGACGGGTTAGTTGTGGCATCGACTGGTTGATACTTTTTAATGGCATCGATGTCGCCTGTGTCGGCAACAACGGTAGTGATATCACGTAATGAAGCTAACTGATTGCTCATAATTCTCTCTGTTCTTTATCAAAATAAATTTGGACAACTCGCTGGAAAAGCCAGTTGAATAAAACGGTTCGCTTGCGCGTGTGTAGGGCTTCGCGCTTGCGTTCTTTTTTACCAGTTCTTAGTTCTTTAATAAGTACTGGTACATGCAGCGCTTTGGTAATTGAGGTACGTTCACGGAGGGTGTATCTCAATTATTGTTTGAATAATTATTTGTAACGCTATTTATATCAAACCCGTGTGACAATTCATACATTGAATAGCGACAAAATGGCTAATCGGATTTCTCTGTTAAGCCAATTTACGTCTTTCTTATGCCATTTTGCTTTTTGAAGCGTATCAGGTGGTACAATACCAGTGTAATACCATTCCGCATAGATCATTACCCACTCAGCGAGAGTTAAAATGCTCGTAATCGCGGCGTGTCACCGCAGGTATAGTGGTTCTACATTAAGGTGGCACAACAAAGAGTACGGGCATTTTAAACTCGCCCTTCGGGAAGGTCTGGCAAGCTTCCTAGCTTCATTCTGGGAATTTGAAAGGGAACAGCCATTCCTGCATTCCCACGCTTTGCTAGGAAACTTGCCAGAGCCTTCTGAGTCGGCAATGATCTATGCGGATTGGTATTAAACCTAAGGAGTCGAAATGTTAGTTGTAGTATCCCCAGCAAAAAATTTAGATTTTGAAAGCGAAATTCCTGTGTGCCAGTTCACTCAGCCTGCCATGCTTGAAGACACTGAACGTTTGATGGAAGTTTGCCGCACCTTATCGCCTGCTGACTTATCATCGCTGATGAAGATAAGCGACAAGTTAGCAACGTTGAACGCCAACCGTTTTGCTGAGTTTTCTACGCCGTTTTCGCCCAATAATGCACGCCAAGCAATGTATGCGTTTAATGGTGATGTGTACACTGGGTTAGATGCTTACTCGCTTGATAGCGGAACGGTCGAATATGCGCAAAAACATCTTCGAATTCTGTCTGGCCTATACGGATTACTTCGTCCTTTAGACTTAATGCAGGCCTATCGTTTAGAAATGGGCACTAAATTAGCAAATCCTGAAGGTAAAGACCTGTATGCGTTTTGGGGTGATCGCATTACTTATGTGCTAAATAAGGTATTAGAAGCACAGGGTGACAATGTGTTGATCAACCTTGCTTCAAATGAGTACTTTAAAGCAGTGAAGAAAAAGTCTTTAGATGGCATGATCATTACGCCAACGTTTAAAGACTGCAAGAATGGTCAGTATAAAATTATCAGTTTCTTTGCGAAGAAAGCCCGTGGTTTAATGGCGCGTTATATTCTTGAAAACCGTGTAGAAGACGTAGAAGGTCTGAAAAACTTCGACGTAGATGGCTATGTGTTTAGCGAAGAACAAAGTTCATCAACGGAACTTGTGTTTCTGCGTAACCAGGAAAGTTAATAACACCCGTTCATCCATAATCACCTTAAAAGTAGGACATAAATTTGAGCATATTAGTTCGCAATTTACCTAAAACATTTACTCAGGAGAATCTTGAAGACTTGTTTTTCGAGTTTGGCACCATAGCGTCGTGCGACTTGGTGATGGATGAGGCTACTGGCTTATCGAAAGGCTTTGGTTTCGTAGAAATGAGCACGCAAGAAGAAACCGATAAAGCCATTGAAAAACTTAACGCCAAAGTTATCGACGGTAAGAAAATTCGTGTTAAGTGGTCAAATCAAGAGAAGAAGCAGGCTGAAGCGATAGCTAGTGCGCCAGCGCCCAAAAGAGACATTCCCGAAGATGTATGGGGAAGTGCTTCTAGCAATAACTCTGATCGTGAAAACGACGCCGAGTAATACCGAGGGAATACAACTAACAAGCGCTGACAACAAAGGTTGTCAGCGCTAAACCTTCATTTAACCAGATACGGTTGCTGTTTGTACTTGAGTATTGCGAGCAGTCATAACAATGGCCAGCCACACCAGTACACCACCACCGGCAAGCGCTAGGCCTACCCAACCCGTTGATGTATAGCCATAACCTGCTGACAGTGTCATTCCTGCCAACCAAGGGCCAAGCGCATTAGCGGTGTTAAAAGCCGCATGGTTCATGGCGCCGGCTAAAGTCTGAGCCTCGCCAGCGACGTCCATAAGCCTTGTTTGCAGCGGCACCACCATGCCACCACCGATACCAATGAAAAACAGTGATGCTGCCATCAAGTATGGATTCCCCATCGACGCAGCGTAAGCTGCAGCTGATAGGCCCAGTAAAACCTGAAACGTAATCGCTGACGTCAGTAGCCTGCCTTCAGAATAGCGGCCTGCAATAATATTGCCCAAGGTTACGCCTATGCCATAGATAAGCAATGTGGCCGAGATTCCCCACTCAGGTGATGAGGTTGTATTGAGGTAAGAGGCGCTGAAATAAGAATAAACTGAGAACATACCACCAAAGCCAATCGCGCCCATAAGTAGTACCAGCAGCACGTCTTTGTTTTTCAGAACTTTAAGCTCGGTTAGTGGTTTGGCATCTGGATTAGGGCCGCGGTACGGTGCGGTTTTCCAAACCATTAATGCAGTAACTAGCGCAAAGGCTGAAATAATAAAGAAGCCAGTGCGCCATCCGAACATTTGCCCAATACCGCTAATTGACGGCACACCAATAATATTGGCCATAGCCAAGCCTAAAATGACGTTACTGACTGCTTGCGCCCGTTTATTCTTACCGGCAATGTCTGCAGCAAAGAGCATGGCAATGCCGAAGTAAGCGCCATGAGGTAGGCCAGCAATAAAGCGCGCTATGTTCATTGTCCATTCTGACCACGCTAGCGCTGTTAGTAAGTTTCCGCCAGCATAAAATACCATCATGGAAATAAGCATGGTGCGTCTTGCAAGCCTGGAAAAAAAGATAGTGATAAGCGGCGCGCCCACTACAACACCAATGGCATAAGCACTAATTGCGTGACCGGCGACATTTTCAGTAATGCCAAAATCTTCTGCAAAGTAAGGTAATAAACCCATTGCCGCAAATTCACTGCAACCAATCACAAAGGTTCCGAAAGCCAGCCAAAAGGTTATAGTGGCCAGTGAGTATTCACCCAACGCTGAGGGCTGCTCTGAAGATGCCTGCTTTGAAGAGGCTTGGTCAGAAAGAATCTTGTCAGTTTGATTCGTCATAAACGTCCTTTTGTTCAATGAGTTCAATCACGTACTTAGTGGCTGTTTTAGCGAGGGGCTGTTGAGCTTTGCTGTGCATTCTTACAATGTCTGTGTGTCATCAAAGATAAAAGACACTCAGCAGACTAGCGCTTTGATGAAACGCAAAAACCGGCTCAACGGAGTGTTTGCCGGTTCTCTTCGAATAGTCGCCCTTATCATCGATAATATTTAGCAATGATCAACAGCCCACAGGTTCGTGCTTTTCGTATTCGTTTAATGCAAGAGATCGTAGCATCGCTCAGATAGCAAGTAACGATAACTGATAAGGTTTCTTAATCAATTCAGCGATTTAAATGTAGTGCTTTTGTTAATAAATTACGTCGGACCTTTTGCGTTAGAAAGTCGAATGGGCGTTTAAGAAAATCGAAGGTGACTGTTTTCTGTGCACAAATATTGGTTACCTTTTAGTTCATCACTTTGTCATCTTTTAACATTTGTCACGTATTCCAGTCGTGGCGTGAGCACAACGCCGTATCTATGCCTCCATTGAAAACAAACTTCTTGACTTTGAGGTGTTCTATATATAGAACGTTCTTTAAATGGAACAACATTAAATTGGTAAGGTGTGAATCAATCAACGCTCAACATCCTCGGAAGGCATTTGCAGAAACTCAGGCAAGACAAAGGTGTCTCGCTGTCGCAATTGGCAGCAGGGGCAGGTATCGCTAAATCTAACCTTTCAAGATTGGAGCAGGGCAACGGCAACCCGACGCTAGACACCATTTGGCGGTTAGCTAAACAACTAGACGTTCCGTTCGGTCAGCTAGTTCAGCCTCTTAGCGCAAGCGTTGGAGAAAAGGGCGTAGAAGTTCGTTTAATTGAGCAAGGACAAGGTATCCCGAACGTTGATGCTTATTGGATGTCGGTTGCACCCAATACTTTTCGAGAGGCAGAAGCTCACGCCACAGGAACAGAAGAAACGATTACCGTTGTTAGCGGCTCTCTGGAAGCTGGGAATAGTGGAAATACTCAATGGCTGCATCCGGGTCAAAGTTTAGCATTTAACGCTGATTTGCCCCACGTATACAAAACGGGAGACGAGTGGGCGACATGTCTTATCACAATCGTTTATCACAAAGAGGCAAAGGAATGAGCCAACTTTCATCAAAAAGTGGACTTAAGCAAGGGGTTATTGACGGGTTACCTTTGTTAGGTGGCTATATTCCGGTAGCCATTTCATTTGGCGTGATCGCAGTTCAAGCCGGTTTTTCTACGCTGGAAGCCACGCTAATTTCCATATTCATTTATGCAGGCGCGTCGCAGTTTCTTTTGGTAGCCATGGTGGCATCAGGTGCGCCACTTTGGCTAGCGGTTTGTATGACGTTATTAGTTAATGTACGTCATGTGGTTTATGCGCCCAACTTGGTGCCTTATTTACCGCAAAGTAAAGCTTGGCCCTATTTAATGCACGGCCTTACTGACCAGATTTTTGCGCTAGCCCATACTCGCTTGCCGCTAATGGACGATGCTAAAAAGGTAGATTGGTTTAAAGGTGTATCGATGGTGGCGTGGCTTAGTTGGATCGTAGGGACAGCGCTTGGCGGTATCGCAGGGGACTCCCTTACCCAACAATGGCCAATATTAGACAGCGTGATGCCCTTTGCCTTACCTGCACTTTTCCTTGTGCTACTCGCGCCTAAATTCTCAAGTAAACTGTGGAGCGCTACCTTGCTCGTTACAATGACGGCGGCTCTCTTTTTGGCTCTCAGCGCCTTTAAAAACGCTGCAATTCCACTGGCAGCACTATGCGGTGCGATAACCTTTTATCTTCTCACCTCGCACGTTGAAAGGAAGCAATCTCATGCACGTTGATATTTGGATAGCTATTGTTGTAGCGGCCATCGGAACATATGCATTGCGCGTAGTACCGTTGCTGTGGACTCAGCGTCACTTTAATAAACACAAGGCCAATAACACTGAGGCGCGTTTACCTACGTGGCTAAGCGTGTTAGGGCCGTTAATGATTGCCGCTATGCTAGGAGCGTCACTTATTCCAAAAGCACCGTCAGCGGCGAGTTGGATTGCAACCGCAATAGGCACTGTTGTCACTGTGCTTGTTTGGCGCAAATTCAAAAGCTTAGGGCTGCCAGTGTTTTGCGGCGTGCTTTCTTTTGGTGTGGCTTTTGGTATCGCTTTGGTTTAGCGTTGGGCGTAGATGTTAAGTTGCTGGGCTAAGACTTATTCTTACCCAAGGCTTTCTCGCCCCAAATTTCTTCCAAGCGCTGGTCACGTCCACAGTTCCATCGGTAGAACTTATAGCGAACGGGACTTTTTTTATAAAAATCTTGATGGCCAATTTCGTCGCCTTTTATCGGATAAAAGGTAGAAGCATCGAGTATGGGCGTTACCACCTTTTTATTGGGAAATTGGGCTACCACGTCAGCTTTTGTTTTTTCTGCTATAGCACGTTCTTTATCGTTTGCTACAAAGATGGCGCTTAAGTAACTGGGTCCCTTATCACAAAACTGACCTCGGTCATCGAAAGGGTCAATGTTCACCCAAAAATGATCGAGAATATCATTATAAGAAAGCATATCGCCGTCGTAGGTGATCTTTACCGCCTCAAAGTGTCCCTTGTGATTGCCATTATAAGTCGGATTTGGCGCGCTTCCGCCAGTGAACCCCGACACCACATCAGTAACCCCGTCTAGCTTTTCAAAATCAGACTCCATGCACCAAAAGCAGCCCCCAGCTAGTATGGCCTCGTTGGCACTTGTTGATGGCGTAAAAACCGAAGCGCTCAACGCTGTGCTAATAAAAACTGCAGAAAGTGTTAATTTCATCATTCACCTTTTATGTGTTGGTTTGACGTTGTAGCGACCTTCGCGTTTAATTCGTCAGACCCCAGTTTGCGAAGATATACGGTTAACAAATAAAGAACGGTTTAAGCTGAAATTAATTTCATCGCGGTGCAGCGAGTTAATTCAATTTTTGTTTTACAAGCGTACATTTTTTCTAAGCGCACATTGCGAAGCTTGAGGCTTTGCGCGAAAGCATAGGTACTGAAAAAGACTAAAAGGATGTAAGTAAAATTTTCATCTCACTCTGTAGTCTTCTTTCAAAGAGGGAACTGTCTCTGATTCCACCATTTACAAGATGAGGCTGTAAAGCCGCTATGACAAGGGATAGAGCGATTTCTTATGATCGGCAGAGCACTTGCATCTTATCCAACTACATGAAAATCAGTTTAGTTAAAATGAAAGGAAAGATGATATGTCGATAGTCAAATCAGGTAGTGCAGTTTACAAACCGCTAGGTAAAAAGGGAAAGGGGAGCATTTCTACACAAACCGGTGCTTTATCGAACCAGCCTTATGGTTTTAACACGCGGTTTGAAGATGGAAAGGGAACCAACCCCGAGGAATTAATTGGTGCGGCGCATGCGAGTTGCTTCACCATGGCACTTTCTTTTGCGCTTTCAGATGCGGGATACAATGACGGCGAGTTAAATACCACTGCAAAAATCAGTTTAGAGAAAAACGATGACGGCTTTGAAATAACTCAATCGGCACTAAGCTTAGATGCTGAGGTTGAAGGGATTACCGAAGATGAGTTTGAGAAAATTGCACAGGAAGCAAAAGAAAATTGCCCTGTATCTCAACTTCTTAATGCCAACATCACATTGGAATACCGATTGAATATTGAATAAGAGATAAAGGCTATTACTACCCTTATCGAAAGATAGGACTCGCTTTGTTAGACACTCGCTTTGTTAGACAAGACCAGGCAAGTTGTTTTTATCAAGTGAACTATAAAAAAGCGGCTTTTGAAGCCGCTTTTTTGTATAAAATGTTGATTGCATAACATGAGGTGGCGTTAGTTTATTTCCCAATTACGCCACATGCTACGCGGTCACCACCGCCACCTAACTTTTTAGGTGAATCAGAGTAATTGTCGCCACCTGCGTGAATCATTAAAGCGCGGCCTTCAATATCATCTAACTCAAGCTCTGGTGCAAAGATAGGCTGGGTTGCGTTTCCATTTTCATCAACATAAAGCACGGGTAGATCACCCTCGTGACCCTTTTCAGACCAAGGAGCACGGTGTTTACCGGTATCTTCTGGATCGAAATGGCCGCCCGCTGCGCCGCCTAACACTTTTTGCCCATCTTTCATTGAGGGTGAACAGTCACCATTTTGATGAACATGAAAACCATGAATGCCCGGGGTTAACCCTGACAGGTTTGGCGTAAATACTACACCGTCATCATCATAACTGCTCACCACTACTGAGCCCATGCTCATCCCTGTTTCCAGGTTATTCATTATCACTTCTTTTCCATCACTATCATGATGACCTGCGAAACTGCTCGCACTTAACATTAATGTCAGTGAACCTGCTAAGGTAGATAGTAAACGTTTCTTCATCGTGTTCTCCTTCACTCAATTATTAACGAATTTGTTAAAAGCATTGAAGTGAGATGAGCATAAAGTGAACCATTGTGGCGCATAACTCAGGGATACTACGCAAGACTAGGAATACTAGGGCGTTGAAGCGACAACCGAGTTGTGTGTTAGCGCATAGCTACTGGCATTTACGGAAATCATTATATTGGTTACGTGAAAAAGTTACCGACCATTACCTTATCTTTTTGGCTTTTCCTTATTATTTTCACTCTTTTTGAAGGTAGCCTCTTTATATAGTCTTTGGATATGGAGCCTCTCCATAAGTAGGCGGTACTGTCATACAGAAGTTACAGTGTTAAAACTCAGTAACAATATGGCAGTAGCACTTTTTTCCTATTCGACTTACAGTTAGCTCACATTACATAAGCAAGGGCATAGGTATGTATACACTTTACGGATATCCGAAAACTCGCTCGGTTCGCGTGGCATGGGCACTGGAAGAGCTAGGTTTACCTTTTGAGTACAGCTTAGTTGACTTAAAACAAGGGCAACACCTGTCAGAAGAATATAAAGCCATCAGTCCTGCCTCTAAAATCCCAGCGCTTTCGACGCCGGAAGGTACCTTGACGGAATCGGCGGCTATCGTCACTTTTTTAGCTGAACGTCACGGCATGCATGAATTCATTCCAGAGCCTGGTAGCTTCGAGCGAGCCAAATATGAAGAAATGATGTTGTTTCTTACCAATGAGTTAGAGCAACCGATTTGGAATTTGGCAAAGCACACCTTTGCATTGCCCAAAGAGCAAAGACTTGAACAAATGCGTGATGTAGCGGTGTGGGAGTTCAAGCGCGTGTTGCCTGTATTTTCTTCTATGCTTGGCGACAAAGAATTTGTGTGTGGAAACATGTTTACTGTGGCCGACATTATAGCCGGTCATATTTTAGCGTGGGCAAAAGGTAGTAAATTAGATATTACTTTGAATGGTAAAATAGACAATGTAGCCGCGTACGCGCAACGTGTGTTAGGCCGTGAGGCGTATGAAAGGGCGTGGCGAAAAGAGATGGCTCATTTGCCTGAATAAACAGTGCATCCTGAAAAACCTTAAATGAATAGATATCGTGTGAAGATGTGGCTAATTAAGTAAACGCTGAATTGCATTGTACAGCCGGTATGCCTGATATCTGGCGTCAGGTACGTATTATTAGGTTTAAATGCGCTTATCACACGACATATAGAATCAAAAAAACACAAAACGACAGCGCTTTTTTTGCGAAATATAAGCAAAAACAGCGAAGAAATAACAAGGGAACAAAAAATGAAAGCATTCAAAACACTACTTGTAAGTAGTGCAGTAACCATGGCACTGGGCCTTAGCTCAGCAGTGGCACATGAACACGGCAACGCAAATGTGCAGAGTTCATCAAAAAGTACTTCAGTGTCAAAAGAAGCGTCTGAGCACGAAAAACTTTTTGCGTTATTTGCAGCCGCTGACCAGCGTGATATTGAGCTAAACCCAATCATGGCCATTTTTCGCGGCGACATGCGTTACGCAGATAGAATGGGCGACTTCTTAACAGACTCTCACGCTTTAGCGGGAAAGACAGCGACATTGCTGAATTTGTCAGAGCTTAAACAAATTGACCGCAGTAAGTTAAGCGACACCGATAAACTCGCCTACGACGTATTTAAATACAACGAAGAGCGCTCGCTAAAAATGTCTACCGACGAGATTGAAGCGCTAACGGAAGTGCGTCCTGTTAATCACTTCAGTGGGTTCCACACCTTCTACCCGACCTTCGCGAGCGGAAAGGGCGCAGCGCCATTTAAAACAGTAGAAGATTACGAAAATAACTTATCTCGCCATAAGGATTACATTGCTATTTCTGACCGCGCTATCGGAAAGTTCCGCGAGGGCATGGAAAGCGGTGTTCTTGAAACTAAGCTGACAATCGATCGCGTGATCAAGCAGTTCGATACTCAGCTGGCTATCCCAATTAAAGAGTCACAGTTTTGGGGGCCAATTACTATGTTCCCAGAAAGTTTCTCTGACGAAGAAAAAGCCCGTTTAACCGCTGACTACGAGAAAGCGACGCAAGAGATTTACGATGCAACCACGCGTATGCGCGACTTCCTTCGCGATGAGTATTTGCCTATTGCACGTGAAAGCATTGGCCTTAGCGATATGAAAGGTGGTGCAAAGCTTTATCAATTGATGGTGGAAGGTTCAACGACACTACCAATGACGCCTGATGAACTGCATAACCTTGGTTTAAAAGAAGTTAAGCGTATCAAAAATGACATGCTTGAAATTAAGGACGAAGTGAAGTTTGAAGGGACATTAAACGAATTCTTCGACTATGTACGTACCGATCCTAAGTTCAAGCCTGAAAGCCGTGAAGCGCTAACACAGAGCTATTACGATATTGGCCGTGAAGTTGATGAGAAAATTGATCAGTATTTTTCACTGTTGCCGAAGTCTGAGCTAGAAATCAAACCCTACGACCCTGCTATCGAGCAATTCAGTGCGGGTGGATCATATCAGCCGGGCACGCCAGACGGCTCTCGTCCAGGTACTTTCTACTTTAATGCCTACGATTTGCCTAGCCGCTTAACCACCGGCAACGTTACCTTGTATCTACACGAAGGCGCTCCAGGTCACCATTTCCAAGTGAGTCTAGCGCAAGAAAATGAAGCGCTACCTTCATTCATGCGCTTTAGCTTCCTACCAGCCTTCGGTGAAGGTTGGGCGCTGTATTCTGAAACGCTAGGATATGAAATGGGGTTCTTTGACGATCCATGGAATCGTTATGGCACGCTTCAAGATGAGCAGTTGCGCGCCATGCGTTTGGTGGTAGACACAGGTATTCACGCGAAAGGTTGGACCCGCGAACAAGCCATCGACTTTATGCTTGATAACTCAGGCATGACCCGCACAGAAGTTGTTGCCGAGGTAGAGCGTTATATTGCGATCCCGTCGCAAGCGCTATCTTACAAAGTGGGCGCGCTTAAAATTCAAGAATTGCGCGCGCGCGCGGAGAAGGCATTAGGTGATGATTTCGATATCCGTGAGTTCCACGCACAAGTGTTAAACACGGGCGGCATTCCACTTGCTATTCTTGAGCAGAAAATTGATCGCTGGATCGCTAGTCAAAAAAGTTAAGGAATAATATTGTTATTTAAACTTTTTACAGCGCAATCAGCGTTAGGTTAAGAACAGTAAAAAGCCGATATTTGACGTAAAGCCAGTAATATTCAGTATTACTGGCTTTTTTCTTTTTGCGACTAATGGCAGTGATATTGTTCAAAAGCTTCACTAGAGTAATAATACCAATCCGCATAGATTATTACCCACGCAGCGAGATTGAAAATGTTCGTTATCGCGGCGTGTTACCGCAGGTATAGTGGTACTACACCAAGGTGACACAACAAAGAGTACGGACATTTTAAACTCGCCCTTCGGGAAGGTCTGGCAAGCTTCCTAGCTTCATTCTGGGAATTTGAAAGGGAACAGCCATTCCTGCATTCCCACGCTTTGCTAGGAAACTTGCCAGCGCCTTCTGAGTGGGCAATTATCTATGCGGATTGGTATACGTGAACAATGGTTACGAAATTTAAGGGAGAATAAAGTGGAGTTAGGGCTATTTTCGTTAAGTTTAACGGTTAAAGACATCAGCAAGTCGAAGACGTTTTATGAGGCCTTGGGTTTTGAAGCCATGCCTTCATGCGGCTCGGTGGAAGATAAATGGTTAATGATGAAAAATGGCACCACCATGATTGGGTTATTCGAAGGGATGTTTGAAGATAACATTATGACCTTCAACCCAAGTGATGTTAGGGCACTTCAGGCAAATCTAGTTGAACAAGGCATCGCTTTAGACGTGCCTGTGAAAGGCGATAGCGGCCCCGGGCATCTAATTGTTAAAGACCCGGATGGCAACGCTATCATGTTCGATCAGTTTTAAATTCGCGCTGCCAGTTCAGCGCCTTGACGGATAGCGCGTTTAGCATCAAGTTCAGCCGCTACGTCAGCGCCGCCGATAATGTGCACGGTAAATCCTGCCTCTTCTAGAGGTTGTTGCAGAGGCTTAAACGGCTCCTGACCAGCACATACAATGACGTTATCGACCGGCAATACTTTGGGCGTGTCGTTAATCAGCACGTGCAGGCCTTCATCATCTACTTTCTCGTAGCTCACCCCATTTATCATTCGAACATTGTGGTGTTTCAATGACTGCCTATGGATCCAGCCCGTAGTTTTGCCCAGCCCTTTTCCTACTTTAGACGTTTTACGTTGTAGTAGATACACTTCCCGCTCAGAAGGCTCTATGGCTTTTTCTTTTAGTGCGCCAGGAGCAGAATAATCTTTATCTATCCCCCAGTGCGCCAGCCACTTTTCTTTATCTTTGGCTAAATGTTCGTGTTCTACTAGGAATTCCGCTACATCAAAACCAATGCCGCCAGCGCCCACAATAGCTACTTTCTTGCCTACTGGCTTGTGGTCGCGCAATACGTCTAAATAACTCATCACTTTAGGGTGGTCGTGCCCTTCAATTGTAAGCGTACGAGGATTAATACCGGTGGCTAGCACCACTTCATCAAACTTCTCATCGGCAAGTCTTTCTGCGTTAATCTCGGTGTTAAGGTGAACCGTAACGCCCAGGCGAGCTAGCTGATTGTCAAAGTAGCGTAGGGTTTCGTAAAACTCTTCTTTACCCGGCACTTGCTTGGCGTAATTAAATTGACCGCCAATTTCACTGGCTTTATCAAATAGATGTACCTCGTGACCGCGCTCTGCGGCATACATGGAAAACGCCAAACCCGCAGGCCCTGCACCTACGACAGCTAGTTTTTTCTTATTGTGAGTAGGGGGAAAGGTAAGTTCGGTCTCGTAGCACGCTTGCGGGTTTACCAAGCAACTTGCACGCTTTTGTTCGAATGCATGGTCTAGGCAAGCCTGGTTACAGGCAATACACGTGTTGATTAGCTTAGACTCATTGCGCATAGCCTTCGCTACAAAGTGAGCGTCAGCCAAGAAAGGTCGCGCCATCGATACCATATCAGCATGGCCTTGTGCGAGTACCGATTCTGCAACTTCAGGCGTATTGATACGGTTAGTGGTGATAAGAGGGATAGACACCTCTTTTTTCATGCGTTCGGTTATCCAGGTAAACGCCGCGCGAGGTACGGATGTGGAGATAGTGGGTACCCTTGCTTCGTGCCATCCTATGCCGGTATTAATTAGCGTAGCGCTTGCTTTTTCCATTTCTTTGGCTAAATATACAACCTCGTCCCACTTAGCGCCGCCTTCGACTAAGTCCAGCATAGACAGGCGATAAATAATAATGAAGTTAGTGCCCACTTTCTCGCGTACACCTTTTACTATTTCTATTGCCAGACGAGCCCTATTTTCTAAGCTGCCACCCCATTCATCATTTCTATGATTGGTGCGTTCACAGAAAAACTGATTAATGAGGTAGCCTTCAGAACCCATAATTTCCACGCCGTCATAGCCTGCTTGCTGGGCAAGGGCTGCACATTTTACGTAGTCTTTAATTGTGCTTCTTACGCCACGTGAGGACAATTCGCGAGGCTTAAAAGGGGTAATAGGCGACTTCATAGGTGAAGCCGAAACAGCAAGTGGGTGATAACCGTAACGGCCTGAATGCAAAATTTGCATGCAAATTTTGCCGTCTTCCTTATGCACAGCGTCGGTAATAACACGGTGCTTTTTCGCGTGGCGAGAGCGGGTCATTCTGCCAGCAAAGGGCGCTACCCAACCTGAAATATTAGGGCTAATACCACCTGTTACGATTAGCCCCGCACCACCTTTTGCTCGCTCAGCGTAAAACGCAGCAAGTTTGTCAAATCCGCCTTTCTCTTCTTCCAAACCTAAATGCATTGAACCCATTAGGGTACGGTTGCGAAGTTGAGTAAAGCCCAAATCTAACGGAGCTAATAAGTTAGGGAAGTAAGGTGAGAGTTGTTCTGAATTGTGGGCAGACTGCGGTGTAGCTGTCTGAGATACGGTCTGAGACGAGGGCGTATTCATAATTGTTCTCTTTTTATTTGCTATGAAGGCAGTTAGTGCATGTCGCTCTTTGCTGCGGCGCAGTGCTCATCTGTCTTTCATGATTTAAGTGCTAATGGTTACACATAATCCGACCACACTAACTTGCCCGACCAGTTGCTTTGATTATTTACCACCACATTCAATTGGTAAAGTGCAGTTACCCTATTTTTAACATAATAAAAAAGCGAGATACCGGGCTAACGGATATCTCGCTTCGTTAATCACTGCTTTTCATCACAAGCATGAATGCGTTACAGGTGAGCGCTTACTTACGATATTGGCATTATTAAAGCAGTGCTCGCCTTATAAATTACTCGTCAACGTACATTTTTTGCTGAAACTTCAGCGTTTGTTGGCTGCTACCTTTTTGAACGTCAATCTCAAACCTAAAGGTTTCCTGATCACGAAATGGCAGCACGGCAAGGTAATAGATAGCATCACCTTCTTCCACCTTTTTGAAAGTCAGCTTACGCGAGTTACCTAACAGATTCTTAGCCGTACCTGTGACATCTGCCCGTTGCGCTTCACCGGAAACTTTGTCTAACACCGAAATGTTAACCAACGCATTAAACTTACTTCTCACAATGCCGTAGCTAGCCGCCACTTCAGGTGTGAGAAATGGCGTACTCACCACCATATAGTGAACATCCCATTCACCAAGCGTTTGCTTCTGCTCGGCAAATGCGGAAACGCTTAAGCATGACATAGCCATCGCAAGAAGTGCGACGTAAGCTTTTTTGATTTGATTTATTCTACCCATGATAGAAACTACCTCTGCCTTCATCCTATTTTCAATTCTTACCCATTACAGCTTGTTTTGCTCTATGAACCAAACTGCAAGACCAATACTTTCCCTAACAGTGTCTTGAACTGACATTAGTTACATAGGGAAAGTGTCTTGGATCAGAAGCTGTAAAAACTGTAATGCAATGATGGCAATAAGCACTGACAAGTCCAAACCGCCCAATGGTGGAATGACTTTGCGTATTGGCGCTAAAAATGGCTCGGTTAGCTGATACAGAACATAGTCAACCGGAGACTGACCTTGTGACACCCAGCTCAAAATAGCGCGTAGTAGCAACACCCAGAACATTAACGACAGGGTTTCTTTTATCACGCCAATCACTGATAAAATCGCAATGCCGACTGGGTTTAGACTACCGCCAAACATTAACCCTAGGGTTATCAGCTTAAGCGCGCATACCGCTACCGCTAACACAAAAGTAGCGGTGTCGAACCTGCCGATTGACGGAATAATACGGCGCAACGGCCCCACGATAGGGTGGGTTGCTTTTACTACAAATTGACTGAGTGGATTATAAAAATCTGCCTGAACCATTTGTAACCAAAGGCGCAGAATAACCACCATCAAATAAAGGCTAAATAAGGTATCAACCAAAAATACCGTTGCGTTCATGTTGTGTTTTTCCTAAAACGTTATAGCTGTTTTGCCATTTCTTCAGCACGTGCTACGGCGGCGCGCATCGACTTGCTGACAATATCTTTTAAACCTTCATTAATGAAAGTGTTAACGGCTTCTGCGGTAGTGCCGCCCTTAGACGTAACTTGGGCACGAAGCTCGCTTAATTCAAGGTCTGGGTTGTTACAAACCATTTCGGCTGCGCCTAACATGGCTTGTTGAACCATTAAGCGAGATTGCGCTTTGTCAAAGCCCATGTTCATGGCTTCTTCCTGCATATTTTGTAAGAACAAGAAGAAATAAGCTGGGCTGCTGCCCGCTGCGGCGATAACACCGTTAATACCCTCTTCTTTATCTACCCAAACGGTTTCGCCAACGCTGTTCATTACATCGTCAACGTATTGCCTGTTTGACTCAGAAACCGTGTCGTCGGCATACATCCCAGACATGCCCTTGCCTAACAAGCTCGGGGTGTTTGGCATAATACGAACAACAGGGTATTCACCACCTAGCATTTCTTGCAATCTGGCTACCGGCAGCCCAGCTGCAATGCTCATAAACAACTTGCCCGAAAGGTCATTGTTTTTCTGAAGCTCGCCGCACATATCGCCCATTATTTGTGGTTTTACCGCAAGGACTATGGCATCAGCGAATTGGCAGGCTTCATCATTAGATTGTGTGGTGTGAATACCAAACTCGGCCTTCAGGCCGTCTAACTTTGGTGTGGAAGGGTTTGCCGCAAGGATGTTTTCTTTCGCGTACCCAGATTTGATAAGACCACTGATGATGCTGCGGCTCATGTTACCCGCGCCAATAAATGCTAATTTTTTCTGTTGCATGTAAATCCTATTTGTTGGTTGCGTTTAAGTCTGTGTAGCGAGGCGAAGCGCTATCCGTTGGGTTAGCGCGCTAGTTTCGCTTACCGAAAATAGCGGTACCGATGCGCACCATAGTCGACCCGTGTTGAATCGCTTCTGTCATATCACTACTCATTCCTACGGATAGGGTATCAAAATTACTCAATGATGTATGGTAGTGGTCGAATAATTCTTTTAGCTTAGACAGTGTGGCGCGCTGTTGTTCTTCACTAGGATCAGCTTTGGGAATGGCCATTAGTCCACGCAAGGTCAGGTGCTTTTGAGAGTTAATAAACTCCACTAGCGCATCTAATTCACTTAGGGCTACCCCTGACTTACTCTCTTCGTCATCAATATTAACCTGAATGCACACGTTTAACGGCGGCATTGAGTCAGGCCGCTGTTCGTTTAAGCGACGAGCAATTTTTTCTCTATCTACAGACTGAACCCAATCAAAGTGTTCGGCTACCACTTTGGTTTTATTCGATTGGATTGGACCAATCATGTGCCACTCTATATCGCTTAAGTGAGAAAGTTCCTGAACCTTTTCAACACCTTCCTGCACGTAATTTTCGCCGAACATACGTTGTCCGGCTTCATACGCTTCCATGATATCTGATACGGGTTTTGTTTTGCTAACCGCTAGCAATTTTACGGAATTTGGTGGACGATATGCACTGGTAGCGGCTTGGTCTATTCCTTTTCGTGCGGAATCTAGTCTTTCTGCTATTGTTTGCATTATTCACCTTGTTTTGGAGAAGTGGTTGTGGATATTACCGAACTTTTGGCTTTCAGTGTTAAGAATAACGCCTCAGATTTACACTTATCAGCGGGCCTACCACCAATAATTCGTGTAGATGGCGAAATGCGTAAACTGAACGTGCCAGCCCTCGATCATAAGCAAGTACATGGTCTCGTTTATGAGATTATGAATGACATGCAGCGCAAAGAATACGAAGAAAACCTGGAAACCGATTTTTCTTTCGAAGTGAATGGCTTGTCGCGCTTTCGTGTTAACGCGTTTGTGCAAAACCGAGGCGCTGCGGCAGTATTACGTACTATCCCCAGTAAAGTATTAACCTTAGACGACCTTGGCGCGCCTGAAATTTTCAAGGAAATTATAAATCAGCCTACCGGCATTGTACTTGTGACAGGTGCCACCGGCTCGGGTAAAAGTACCACGCTTGCGGCCATGGTCGACCATATCAACACCCACAAGCGTGAACATATTCTTACCATTGAAGACCCTATCGAATTCGTGCACGACAACAAGCTTAGCTTGGTAAACCAGCGGGAAGTACACCGCGATACGCACTCGTTTAATAACGCACTGCGCTCGGCGCTTCGTGAAGACCCTGACGTTATTCTAGTCGGTGAGCTACGTGACCTAGAGACCATACGCCTTGCCATTTCAGCTGCTGAAACCGGCCACTTAGTATTCGGCACACTACACACCAACTCTGCACCAAAAACCATTGACCGCATCATTGACGTTTTCCCGGCAGAAGAAAAAGCCATGGTGCGCTCTATGTTGTCTGAATCATTGCGCGCGGTAATTTCACAAACTCTGCTTAAGAAAGTAGGCGGAGGCCGGGTTGCTGCCCATGAAATTATGGTGGGGATCCCCGCTATTCGTAACCTTATTCGCGAAGATAAAGTGCCGCAAATGTACTCGGTTATTCAAACGGGTCAGGCTCATGGTATGCAAACCATGGATCAGTGTCTTCAGCGCTTAGTGGCGATGGGTGTTATTACTAAACAAGACGCCGCTGCAAAGTCAGTTGATAAACAGTCGATGAACAGTTTCTAGAGGCCATCATGTTAGATTCATTACTTCAAAAAATGGTCGATACCAACGCATCGGATTTGTTCGTAACGGCGGGATTCCCCGTAAGCGCCAAAATTAACGGCAAACTTACGCCAGTGACGGAAAGTGCAACATCGGAAGAGGCATCGCTGGCGCTGGTTCACGAAGCGATGACCGAAAAACAGCAGAATGAGTTTCACACCACCAAAGAGTGTAACTTCGCCATAGTACGAGAGGGCATTGGTCGTTTCCGCTGCTCCGCATTTTGGCAGCGTGACCAAGCGGGCATGGTGATTCGCCGCATCGTTACTCAAATTCCGAAAGCTGATGATTTGGGTCTGCCGCGAGTATTAAAAGAAATTATTATGGCTAAACGCGGTCTTGTTCTATTTGTAGGTGGAACAGGCACGGGTAAGTCCACGTCACTGGCTGCGCTTATTGGGCATAGAAATGAAAATTCGCACGGGCATATACTGACTATTGAAGACCCCATTGAATTTGTGCACGAGCATAAAAACTGTGTTATTACCCAGCGCGAGGTGGGCATAGATACTCAGTCTTTCGACGACGCCCTTAAAAGTTCGCTACGTCAGGCACCTGATGTCATTCTTATTGGTGAAATTCGTTCAATGGAAACCATGGAATATGCCATGTCGTTTGCTGATACAGGGCATTTGTGTGTGGCTACGCTGCACGCTAACAACGCGAACCAAGCTATTGAACGTATTATGCATTTAGCGCCGAAAGATCAGCACGATAAGTTGCGCTTTGACTTAAGCTTAAACATCCGCGCCATTGTTGCGCAGCAACTAGTACCTACGCCAGACGGCAAGGGTAGGGTTGCGGCAATAGAAATACTGCTTAATTCGCCGCTAGTGCGCGACCTAATACAGCGCAATGAAATAGGCGCGTTAAAAGAAGCAATGAAAAAAGGCAAAGAGCAGGGCATGCAGAGCTTTGATATGGCGCTGTATGATTTGTACAAAGCGGGTAAGATTGATATGGACCAAGCGCTGCACCACGCCGACTCGCCTAATGACCTGCGCTTAATGATCAAGCTTGATACCAGCGACGGTTCTAGCTTAGGTACACTGTCAAATGTATCTATTGATATGGATGACTAATTGCTTTCGCTTTATGCTGAAATCCCTTTAGGGGGAGCTGCATTTGAAACGCTTACTGAAATAAAGCAGTAGAGAGACACGTTTTTCTCGCATGATGAGCAGCCCACGGGCTGCTTTTGTGTTTAACAAGAGGGTAGCCATTGAAAAAACTCTTCACTTCACAAGACGCTTTTGAACTTCAAGCGGTTCGCAGCGAGCTTGATGCTTTATCTATTCCTTATATGGTAAAAAATGAGTTTGCCAGTGGCGCAATCGGAGAGCTGCCTTGGCAAGATTCTCAGCAGGAAGTGTGGCTTGTTGACGATAGCTGGTATGCAAGAGCGTCGAAAGTTATTGAGCTCTTCATTCAGAAATCAAACGATAAGGCAGTATCTAGTGAAGACTGGATTTGTGGTGAGTGCAGTGAACAAAACGGCGCTGCTTTTGATGTCTGCTGGCAGTGTGGGGCAGAAAAGTAATAATAGCAAGAGCTAGGGCCTGTTGACCTTTGTTGTACATTTTTGCAGCGGTCTGTGTGCCATCTAGACAAGGCGAATGTTTGACGGTTTAGTGGTTCTAAATCGAGAACATTCAACGCAGTAAAGATGGCACAAAGGCGCTGCCCGAAGGGGTCGTTATGGAAGCCTTTTACTCTTTGTCACAGTCCTTTAACTTAGCCCGCTAGGCTTGCAGGACTGTTTCGCGATTAAAAGGCTTCCATTTAGACCAAAATTCGTACACCAAAGGTCAACAGGCCCTAGCAGCATACAAAGGTCAACAGGCCCTAACAATTATTCGTACTGACTCTCGCTCCAGCTAGCGAATATTACGCATGCCGACACACTATCAACCTTATCTTTAGTCAGTTTCTTATAGCCACCTAACTCAAACAGCATGGCTTTAGCGTCTGTGGTAGTCAGTCGCTCATCACAGGTGTCAACGGCCACTTTAAAACGCCCATGTAGACGGTTTGCAAATTTGCGGGCGCGTTGAGTCATCTCCTGCTCAGTACCATCCATATTAAGCGGTAAACCCACCACCACGATATGCGGTTGCCATTCTTCGTAAAGCTTTTCTATTAACGTCCAGTCAGGAATACCGTCTCGTGCCTTCAGCGCTGCAAGAGGGGAAGCCGTACCGGTAATTTCCTGACCTACCGCCACGCCAATGCTTTTGGTACCAAAATCAAACGCAAGTACCGTACGATTTCCTATATCAGGCATGCCCCGCTCCCGGTGCTAGCTGCCATACATCCACACCGAGTTTATTTACTGTTGCTTGCCATTTCTTGTGCATAGGCGTGTTAAACAGAATTTCTTCGTCAGCTTCTATGGTGAGCCATGCGTTTTCCTGCATTTCCCTCTCAAGCTGACCGGCTGTCCAGCCCGCGTACCCCAAAGCAATCAAAACGTCTTCAGGGCCTTCATCATTGGCAATAGCAGTCAAAATGTCCTTGGAGGTGGTCACCATAACCCCTGGTGCAAGCTTTAAGCTAGATGCCCACTCTCTTTGCGACGAGTGCAGCACAAATCCTCGCTCTTGGCTTACAGGACCGCCAGCCAGCACGATTTGCTCTGCTTTGTCGTCAGACACAGTGAGTTCTTTATCAGTCTGTTCAAGAAGCTGCTTCACGTTCATGGTAGAGGGTTGATTTACTACAATACCCATAGCACCTTCAGCGTTGTGTTCACAAATATAAATGAGTGAGCGAGAAAAATACGGATCGTCCAAACTAGGCATCGCGACCAGAAAATGATTTTGTAGGCTTTTTAATTCCGTCATAGTTTGTCTTTTATCTACTATCTTTTGCTCTGTGAGGGCCTTTACACTATTGAAGCTAAAGGCGCTCTATCCACTCATATTTGCTTTTTACGATACGAACTGCACTGTGTTACCAATACAACCTTACTTTATTTACTGGCTAAGCGCTTTTCAATGGCGTCAAACAGCGCACCCATTATATTAACATCGTAAGCTGCTTCTATTTCTCTTACGCAAGTTGGGCTAGTAATGTTTATTTCAGTAATTTTGCTGCCAATAACATCAAGTCCTACAAATAAAATGTTATTTTCCTTGAGCGTTGGCGCGATGGCTTCGGCTAGGGCGCGGTCAGAATCTGAGATTGGCTGAGGGCGTCCTGTACCGCCAGCGGCTAGGTTACCTCTGGTTTCCCCTTTTGTAGGCAGTCGCGCTAAGCAATACGGCATGACTTCACCGTCAACGATGAGTACGCGCTTATCGCCGTCTTTAATCTCTGGAAGGTACTCTTGTACCATCATGTAGCGCGTGCCTAACTTGGTTAGGGTTTCAATAATAACGCCTAAGTTATTGCCATCAGGCTTCACTCTAAAGATAGACGCGCCACCCATACCGTCTAAGGGTTTGCAAATAATGTCTTGGTGCTTGGCGTGAAACTCACGGATAAGCGCTTGGTTGTTCGTGACTAAGGTATTGGGAATGTGTTCTGGGAAGTACGACGTAAACAGCTTCTCGTTGTAGTCGCGAAGCGCTTGAGGGTTATTTACAACTAGCGCTCCCGCGTCCTGCGCAAGCGACAGCACCTGAGTCGCATACAAAAACTCGCTGTCAAAGGGAGGATCTTTGCGCATGAGTAACACATCAACGTCGCCTAAATACAACGTAGACTCGTCTTCAATGGTGTAGAAATCTGTAGCTTGATCCTTGACCGATACGGTTTTACCTAAACCCATAGGCTTACCATTGTCTAAATACAGGTCTTTTAATTCAAAATATACAACCTTTGCACCGCGGCGCTGAGCTTCAAGCATCATCGCAAAACTTGTATCTTTATGTGGCTTAATGCTCGCGATGGGGTCCATAATTACGCCAACGGTATATTGCATAATGTTTTCACCTTGAATGTTGATAAAATGCCGGCTCAGATGGCCCAGCTGATTGTAATCATATATGGGGGCACACCTGAATTCTTCAAGTTACTGAGCTAGCACTATGCTTGCTATATAGCTGCCTAAAATACTGACTTAGAAGTCGCCGTGCTGAGCTTGAAGAATACTTAGGCTTGTAATTGCCGCTGTCTCGGTGCGCAAAATACGTGGGCCCAAACTTACCGACTGATAACCGTTTTCGTTTGCCTGATGAATTTCTGTTTCAGATAACCCACCTTCAGGGCCAATAAGCAAACGAAAGCCTTGAGCATTATAAGGTTGTCTTGCCAAGCTTTGCTCTGCGCCAGGTGCGAGAACTAATCTTGTGGTATTGGTTGAAGACGACAACCATTGATTAAGACTAACCGGGGCGTTGAGCGCGGGAATAATGTTGCGACCGCTTTGTTCACAGGCGCCAATAATGATCTTCTGCCATTGCTGAATTTTCTTTTCCCAGCGCGACTCGTCGAGTTTAACCGTACAGCGTTCAGTGATGACGGGCGTTATTTCTGATACGCCAAGTTCCACGCTTTTTTGTAGCACGGTATCCATTCTATCGCCTTTAGATACCCCTTGACCTAAGTGCAAATGAAGCGGGGACTCTTTCGCTAGCGATAAACAAGCGTCGGCTTCAACCGTCACTTTTTTTCTTTGAACGCTAATAATTTGCGCACTGTATTCATTGCCGTCGCCATTAAAAAGCACAATAGGGCGATTGGGCTTTATGCGCAGTACCGTCGCGATGTGATGACCGGCGTCTTCAGTTAACTCAAACTCTTGTTCTAACGGGACTGGGTTGGGGTAATAAACTCTTGGTATACGCATAACAAATCAGATGTGTAGTTTTAACGCGTATAATACGTGTGTGGATACAGGTTGCAATGCTGTCGACAACATCGCGTAAGTAAATATGCAAAAACTTACGCAAACGACAGCATGCTGCCTATTTAAGAATCACATGACTCACTCTCTAGGCCGCGGAAGGCGAAGAGTTTCTCGAAGTAGATTTCAACACGTTGGATGAAGACTTCGATTGGGCTGCTGGGCGGTAGTCCGCTCTTGCGTACTTAGTATGTTTTCCTTTATCGGTGCGCAGTGAATATAAAAATAAACACAAAACCACCGAAAACAGGGTTATGAGAAGCAACATGCGTTAATCCTTTACGTGACATAGTTTGCTAAAGCTCCTTCATGAAGTTGCTCAACACACACTGATGAGGCGTAGTGAACAGTCAACTTTCATGAGACTTTAGTCTAAAACTTTGAGGCTAAAAAATCATCAAAAAAAATGTCTTATAACTCGGTAACTTCCAAAAAATGGAAAAAAAACACAAAGCGCATTTAAGCTTCGTGCTGAAGGATGCGCTTGTTGAGTGACAAGCGTGTGACAAGCGAATATAAAGTGTTCATTTTTTGTTTTTTCATTCTAGCGCCTGTGTGCCACCTATACGGCATAGAAACTTGTCGATTTAGAGCCACTAAACCGTCAAACACCCGCCTTGCTTAGATGGCCAGCAAACCGCTGCAAAAATGTACAAGAAAGGACAGTGGATCCTAAAGTAAAACAAATGAACTTCCTCTACTTTTGTATAATGCTAACGCTTTTAAATACCCATGTAGCTTAGACTTTAGAGCAAATTTACTGTGTTTGAGCCCATATTATATTGGTCTTAAATCAAATAGCTGCTACCGTATTTCAGCAATTATCAACTAACCATGACAAGGACCATATTATGGAAGAAAAACTTTCGCTTTTTTCTGCAAGCGATGTTGAAAGGTACATAAACGATTACGCCATCCCGTGGGGGATTAACATTCTGATGGCAATCGCGATTTATGTAATAGGTAGGATCGTAGTTGGTTTCATTTTATCTGTATTTAGACGCCTAATGGCCAAGTCTAAATACGACAACATGCTAGTGGACTTCCTGGAAGCTATCCTTAGCGCCATTCTAATGCTGTTTGTTATTGTCGCTTCGCTTGATCAGCTAGGCGTAGATACAACGTCATTAGTTGCTATATTAGGTGCTGCTGGTTTAGCTATTGGTTTGTCATTGCAAGACTCGCTTAAGAACTTTGCAGCTGGCGTAATGCTTCTGGTTTTCAAACCATTTAAAGCGGGTGATTTTGTCGAAGCTGCAGGTACTGCTGGTTCGATTGTTAAGATTGGTATTTTCACTACAACAATGAACACACCAGACAACAAAGAAATTATTGTTCCCAATGGCAATATTTACGGTGGCAACATCACTAACTATTCAGCAAGAGACACGCGTCGCGTAGACATGGTTGTTGGTATTGGTTACGACGCTGACCTTCTCAAAGCGAAAAGAATTCTTGAAGAAATGGTGGCGGCTGATGAGCGTATTCTTGCAGAGCCAGCGCCTAAAATTGCAGTATCTGAACTGGCGGACAGCAGCGTGAACTTTATTGTTCGTCCATGGGTGAATTCTGCCGATTTCTGGGGTGTTAAATTCGACTTCACTGAAAACGTTAAACTGCGTTTTGATGAAGAGGGTATTTCAATTCCATTCCCACAAATGGATGTACATCTTCACAAAGCAGACAGCGAATAATTTCGTTGGTTTCAAACAAAAAACGCTGCATTTCGCAGCGT
>NZ_JBHNZD010000070.1:0-1155 GCF_054960375.1 Alteromonas sp. G4i35
GATAGAAATACATTCATAAACTGAAGTTGACCAGACATATGCAGTAAGACCGAATAGAACGCTAATTATCAAAAGGCTTCTTAGCATTTTTAGGTATAGCTTTTTGGATGGTTTTACTTTCAAGCTTCCTGCTCCGAGGGTACTAACTTCCAAATATGGGGCGCAGACATGTGTGCGAAAATGGCGAAGCAGCGCACATGTTTGCTTCCCAGCGAGCGACAGCGAGTGCCATGATTTGTTTGTTATGTGCGTTTAAAAACAACAGCATTTTAATTGCGCAAATAGGTAACAAACTTAAGCGTCTGCTTGGCTGCATAAAAGACCATTATTGCTAAAACTACCAGAGAGAGAAAGAAAATAAACGATGTTGGAAAATGATTAAGAATTCTTGCTTTTCGGCTAACAAATTCAATGGAGCTTCCATTTTGCCACATTTCGAAAACTAACTTGGATAACCAGCCCGTACCAATAGTAACTAACCACAATGCCAACGCTGCCAAAAAAGCAATTTCCGTATCACCGTTTTCTTTCTGCATGTTACTCCAGCACATAACACCCGCACAACGGGCAAAAATACGTAGGCTATAATACCGAGCGAAGCGAAGGGAGCCTACGTGTTTTTGTCCCCAGCGAGCGCAGCGAGTGTTGATGCGTTTGTTATACGCAATTTTACTTATACAGAGACTCACCATATTTATTGTCTTTAAAATCACCGACTGTAAAACAGCAACCCACAATTACTATTAGCCACCCAATAATAGGTAGTAACTGAAAAATACCTAACCAACCGAAACTACCAAAGTCATGGTATCGGTTTGTCGTTAGCGCAAACAGTGGCCATAATAGGAGAATTGCAACCATTCCTGCCAGTTGATCATTTAGGTAGTAGAGAGGTAGCGTGATTGAAGTTAAAGGTAGCCACCACTTAGTAAACTGAATTCTTCCTATCCTTCCTTTGAAACTAAATAGCAAAGGTAACACTTCCATTTTCTTTGTTTTATGACTTACTGTAGAGTCCATTCATACCTCTATGCTTGCAATTGCGTATAACTTTCCAATAACGGGCGCAGACATGTGGGGCATAATGGCGCAGCCGCCCCGCGTGTATGCGTCCCAGCGAACGAAGTGAGCGAGTTTATTGAGTTGTTAGGTGGG
>NZ_JBHNZD010000071.1:0-735 GCF_054960375.1 Alteromonas sp. G4i35
GGCTTACCAAGGCGACGATCTCTAGCTGTTCTGAGAGGAAGATCAGCCACACTGGGACTGAGACACGGCCCAGACTCCTACGGGAGGCAGCAGTGGGGAATATTGCACAATGGGGGAAACCCTGATGCAGCCATGCCGCGTGTGTGAAGAAGGCCTTCGGGTTGTAAAGCACTTTCAGTTGTGAGGAAAAGTTAGTAGTTAATACCTGCTAGCCGTGACGTTAACAACAGAAGAAGCACCGGCTAACTCCGTGCCAGCAGCCGCGGTAATACGGAGGGTGCGAGCGTTAATCGGAATTACTGGGCGTAAAGCGCACGCAGGCGGTTTGTTAAGCTAGATGTGAAAGCCCCGGGCTCAACCTGGGATGGTCATTTAGAACTGGCAGACTAGAGTCTTGGAGAGGGGAGTGGAATTCCAGGTGTAGCGGTGAAATGCGTAGATATCTGGAGGAACATCAGTGGCGAAGGCGACTCCCTGGCCAAAGACTGACGCTCATGTGCGAAAGTGTGGGTAGCGAACAGGATTAGATACCCTGGTAGTCCACACCGTAAACGCTGTCTACTAGCTGTGTGTGTCTTTAAGACGTGCGTAGCGAAGCTAACGCGCTAAGTAGACCGCCTGGGGAGTACGGCCGCAAGGTTAAAACTCAAATGAATTGACGGGGGCCCGCACAAGCGGTGGAGCATGTGGTTTAATTCGATGCAACGCGAAGAACCTTACCTACACTTGACATGC
>NZ_JBHNZD010000073.1:0-630 GCF_054960375.1 Alteromonas sp. G4i35
TCTAAATAGGAATTTATTTGCATCACTACTTCGTTGGGATTATGTTAATGTAACTTCCTCTGGTCTAATCAGTGGCGCAGATTTAATAATCACTCGAAAGATAAAAAGCTCCCAACTATCAGCGTGAACAACTATGTCAAAGAATTACGTACTAAATACATATAACAAATTTATGAAGCTGCCCTTTGGCAAGAAGCTATTTAGCTGGTACTCAGCGCGCAGGGCACCTTACTTTTCTACCGTTTCACCACTTATCTCAGACATTAAACCAAACTACTGTGAAGTGCTTATTAGTAAACGTAAAGCGGTAGAAAATCACATTGGAACGGTTCACGTTATTGCTATTTGCAATGGTCTGGAAATGGCCATGGGGTTCATGTGTGAAGCATCCATACCTAAAAACCTTAGGTGGATCCCAAAAGGTATGGAAGTAAAGTATCCGGCGAAAGCAGACTCAGATATTCGTTGTGTAGCAGAAGTGCCAGCTGACGCATGGAAGCCAGGTGATTTACCTATTTCTGTTAAGGCGTATAACGTCGAAGGCACCGTGGTCGTCGAAGGAACCATTACGGTTTGGGTAAGCGAAAAACGCTGATATCACGCTTATAATAAAAGGCCGCGCTTGCGGCC
>NZ_JBHNZD010000074.1:0-596 GCF_054960375.1 Alteromonas sp. G4i35
CGAAGCCTGACACATGTGCTGCCAATACAAAAACAGGGAACTACTCATCAGGATGATTTACTGGCCATTCTGATTGCTAACGCCACTCACCGTGGTGTGTATGGTATGGCGCAGATCTCCGACCGCAGTTATGAACACCTGAGTACAGTACAGGCTAACTATATCCGACCTGAAACGCTGCATGATGCCAGCGACGTGATCAATAATGCGGTGGCTTCATTACCCATCTTCCGCCACTACCATATTCAGGAGGACCAGTTGCACGCCAGTGCGGATGGTCAGAAATTCGAAACCCATCTGGAAACGTTTAAAACCCGGTATTCCTCAAAGTACTTCGGTACCAATAAAGGGATCACGGCCATGACTCTGGTGGCCAACCACAGCGCCCTCAATGCTCGGATCATCGGCTCTAACGAGCATGAATCACACTATATTTATGATCTGCTGCAATCAAACAGCAGCGATGTCAAACCAGATGTGCTCTCGACAGATACGCACGGTGTCAATCATGTTAACTTCGCCTTATTGGATCTATGCAGTTACAGCTTTGCACCTCGATACGCGCAGTTCAATAGTGTCATCAACGATCTGTTTGA
>NZ_JBHNZD010000075.1:0-596 GCF_054960375.1 Alteromonas sp. G4i35
TCAAACAGATCATTGATGACACTACTGAACTGCGCGTATCGCGGTGCAAAACTGTAACCGCATAGATCCAGTAAGGCGAAGTTAACATGATTGACACCGTGTGTATCTGTCGAGAGTACGTCAGGTTTGATTTCACTGCTGTTGGATTGTAACAGGTCATAAATATAGTGTGATTCGTGCTCGTTGGAACCGATGATCCGAGCATTGAGGGCGCTGTGGTTGGCCACCAGTGTCATGGCCGTGATCCCTTTGTTGGTGCCGAAATACTTAGAGGAGTACCGGGTTTTAAAGGTTTCCAGATGGGTTTCGAATTTCTGACCATCCGCACTGGCATGCAGCTGGTCCTCCTGAATATGGTAGTGGCGGAAGATGGGTAGCGCTGCAACCGCATTATTGATCACGTCGCTGGCGTCATGCAGCGTTTCAGGCCGGATATAGTTGGCCTGCACCGTACTCAGGTGTTCATAGCTTCGATCGGAGATCTGCGCCATGCCATACACACCACGGTGAGTGGCGTTGGCAATCAGAATGGCCAGTAAATCATCCTGATGAGTGAACCCTTGTTTTTGTATCGGAAGTACATGAGTCAGACATTT
>NZ_JBHNZD010000076.1:0-573 GCF_054960375.1 Alteromonas sp. G4i35
TCAGGGATGACTCATCTTTGGGCCGGCTTCCCGCTTAGATGCTTTCAGCGGTTATCCGTTCCGAACATAGCTACCGGGCAATGCCATTGGCATGACAACCCGAACACCAGCGGTTCGTCCACTCCGGTCCTCTCGTACTAGGAGCAGCTCCCATCAATCATCCAACGCCCACACCAGATAGGGACCGAACTGTCTCACGACGTTCTAAACCCAGCTCGCGTACCACTTTAAATGGCGAACAGCCATACCCTTGGGACCGACTTCAGCCCCAGGATGTGATGAGCCGACATCGAGGTGCCAAACACCGCCGTCGATATGAACTCTTGGGCGGTATCAGCCTGTTATCCCCGGAGTACCTTTTATCCGTTGAGCGATGGCCCTTCCATACAGAACCACCGGATCACTATGACCTACTTTCGTACCTGCTCGACGTGTCTGTCTCGCAGTTAAGCTAGCTTATGCCATTGCACTAACCTCACGATGTCCGACCGTGATTAGCTAACCTTCGTGCTCCTCCGTTACTATTTGGGAGGAGACCGCCCCAGTCAAACTACCCACCAGACACTGTCCACA
>NZ_JBHNZD010000077.1:0-566 GCF_054960375.1 Alteromonas sp. G4i35
CATGAACCCGGTTTCGCGCTCTACATACCGCAGTACATCCGCGATACCGACCGGTTGCATTCGCTTAAAAAAGGGATTGTTGACCAGAGATGTAGCGCTTTTGGTCGGCAGACGCCAGCGGGTACCGGTACGATTTTTCATGATCACATTTCGATTGTCTCCCTCATCAATATGGAGAGCAACGTCTTTGAGTGCACTTTCCAGCCGGTGTTGTTTCTCCTGTAACAATAACTCTGCGGGCTGTTTTAGTCTGTCCAGTGTTGATGAGGCCAGCAAGGTATCCTGCGATGTCTGGGGGATCAGGTCGTCTTCCAGTGCGCGGTATTTGGTAACATTTGGCAAATAAATGCGTCCATTCAGTCGTGAGGTTAACTGCCGGTAGAGCAGCCATTCGTAACGTTGCGGGTTAACGTTATCCTGTTTAACCAACCATGGGAGGTGCTTTTTCGGGATGAGCGACGTATCCATCGTCTTCAGTGGTCCACCGAATGCGATTTCCGTCTGCATCTGTTGAAGTTGGGCGACGACGGCTTCTGAGCCTTTACCGGCCTCACATTCAAGGCACA
>NZ_JBHNZD010000078.1:0-538 GCF_054960375.1 Alteromonas sp. G4i35
AGGTATCGTTAACTGAATACATAGGTTAACGAGGCAAACGAGGGGAACTGAAACATCTAAGTACCCTTAGGAAAAGAAATCAACCGAGATTCCCCTAGTAGCGGCGAGCGAACGGGGAGCAGCCCTTAAGCTGTTTAGAATTTAGTGGAATCCTTTGGGAAGAGGAGCGATACAAGGTGATAGCCCTGTACACGACGGATTCTTTACAGTGAAATCGAGTAGGTCGGGACACGTGTTATCTTGACTGAATATGGGGGGACCATCCTCCAAGGCTAAATACTCCTAACTGACCGATAGTGAACCAGTACCGTGAGGGAAAGGCGAAAAGAACCCCTGTGAGGGGAGTGAAATAGAACCTGAAACCGTATACGTACAAGCAGTGGGAGCCCTTCGGGGTGACTGCGTACCTTTTGTATAATGGGTCAGCGACTTATATTTAGTAGCAAGGTTAAGTGAATAACGGAGCCGTAGCGAAAGCGAGTGTTAACTGCGCGTTTAGTTGCTAGGTATAGACCCGAAACCCGGTGATCTAGCCATG